>CAYTVX010000010.1:15461-20236 GCA_964441885.1 uncultured Candidatus Saccharibacteria bacterium | reverse complement strand
GGCTGTAAAAGTGTGCCGTTGTTGGCCACAGCTGCGACACTACGCACCGCCTGTATAGGTGTCAGCTGAAAACCATACTGACCGATAGAGGTGTGATAAGTATCTCCGAGTCTCCATGCATCGCCATCAAAAACTTTTTCTTTCCATTTTGGACTCGGTATTGTACCCTCCACCTCTCCCAAAAGATTTATGTTTGTTTTTTCTCCGAGCCCCATCATGCGTACGTATTTTTCAATATTTGTAATACCTAAACCTTTTTGATCTTCATAACCACCACCGATAGTATTAAAATAAACGTTTGAAGACACCGCGAGCGCTTCTCTCATATCTACCCAGCCCTGCGGTCTCCAGTCCATGAATGTGGTTTTTTGTTCTGGATTGTAAGGATTTTGTATAGAAATAGATCCAGTACTCAAAATCTTTTTATTTGGGTCGATTATTTTTTCAGTCAAAGCTGCGAGAGCCATGTATGGTTTTACAATAGACCCAGGAGTATAAACACCAGACACTGCTCTATTTAGAAATGGGTTGCTAGTATTTTTTAAGTAACCAGAAATCTTTTCTTTGTCGGCACCATCTGTCATTACGTTTGAATCGTATTCTGGAAAACTGGTAAGTGTGATTATTTCTCCGGTGTAAATATCCATGATAATACCAGCACCTCCCTTGAAGCCATATTTATCGGATGCATTTTCTATTGCTTTATACATAGCGCTCTGGATTCCAGAATCTATAGACAGAGTGACATTTTCTCCGTCTTTTGGCGGATCTACGATACTTTCAGATTTTATTTGACCGAGTGCATTTGTCTCGACGATTCTGGTGCCGTTTTCTCCAGACAGCTCAGCATTGAAAACTTTTTCTGCACCGTCTTTGCCATCGTATTCTGTTTTATAATAAAATCCTGCACCGTCTTTTGTAGGATATTTTACATAACCCACAATATGCGCGATGCCTTTTATAGACGCATACACACGCTCTGCAAAATCAGGCTCATCTGGATTTATAGTATTTGATGCTAGCTCAACTCCATTTCTATCATAAATAATTCCGCGGTTTGAAAAGATAGAAGTGTGTCTGAGACGATTGTTTTCACTTTGTTCGGCAAAAGCCTCACCTTTTTTTACCTGCAAAACCCATATTTGTGATATGTAAATAATAGCAACTAGAAAAAATAAGCTACCAAGCACCACAAGAATACTTTTTGAAATTGGTTTTTCCAGACGACCCTCAAACTGATTTACATCAAACTGTGGCAAGTTTCTAGCGTCAAGAAAAATCTCATCAGGATATATTTCTGCATCCGTATATGACCTCCTTTTTTTTCTAAAAAATTTTAGTATTTTTCTCCAAGACATCTTTAGTAAAATTTAAGCCTCTTCTTTAGGCTAAATGATACCAAAAAAATGACAACAGCGCAGAGTGTCCACCCAAAGCCCCAAAAATGCGTAGATGTATTGTATAAAGAGTCTATTAGAAGGCCCGCCGGCAAGATTTCATAATAATCATTAAAATAAAAAACAGCGACAAGACCGAGCGGTACAAAAACCCACCATGGCATCAAAAAGATGCAAAGTAATACGACGACATCTGTAAAAATTCTAATCAGCAACATTTTTTATTTTTATGGGGCAAATTATTTTGTAATAGAAACCCAGCGAAGCTCAGCTACGTTGACTGGAGTTTTACAAAAAATTCTTTTAAATGAGTTGGTAGGATTTGATTCTATTTCTCCGACTGTCGCCACAATACCAGGATTTATCCCAGGCAAAATAATAGTGTCACCTTGTACTATGTCTACTTCTTGAGGCACTTTTATTTCAAAGCTACCACCGCCTTTTCCCACCAGAGTCACGCCAATACTATTTCTGTCGATGACTGCAACAGTCTCAGTATCAACACTTGAAAAAAGTTTTGCACGTGAAGTCTTGTTGTACACCTCATCTATATTGCCGAGAATTACACTACCGCCAATCATAATGCGATCTCCTACCTGCACCTGACCATTTTCACCAATATCTAAAATAAGTGTGTCATAAAAAGATTGTGGCGGTTTTACCAACACAGAAGCAATGATCCCCGTCACATTCTCGGCCCTACCCCAAGATTTTTTTAGTTCGTTATTTTCATTCTCTAAAACAGAAAGAGAAAGGAGTTTTGTTTTTGCATCTACGAGGTCTGACTCAAGAGTGCGATTCATTTCTAAAAGTCGTGCGCGTGAGTGAATAAAAGCGCGCATATTTGAAACTTGCGTAAACAAAAAACCGCCAGATTTCCAAACAGGAATACCTAAGCCGTTTGAAACACCACCCAAAAAAGACGGTGAAATGAGATTGATCAAAAAAATCAGACAAACAAAAACAACGACAACGATAAAAGGCAAAAACTTTTTTCTATTTCCTTTTTTACTTGGAAGAAGGTAAATCATCTTCGTTTACAATGAGAACTTCTTTAAAAGCATTTATATCTTCGAGTATTACACCGGTACCGCGAGCGACCGCTGTCAGAGGATCTTCGGCTATATAGACTGGGATTTTGATGTATTCATGTAAAAGCTCGGCAAGCCCTTTTATGAGCGCGCCACCTCCTGTGAGATACACTCCACGATGCATCACGTCTGCAAGTATTTCTGGCGGAGTAGTCTCCAGCACCTCACGCACAGACTCTACAAGGGTGTCTACAGACTGAGATATGGCCTCACGCACATCTGCATCAGTCACCACCACTTCTTTTGGCAGACCGGTAATGAGATCACGTCCTTTTATCACAGCTTCCATTGGCATGTCTCCAGGTATCACTGAGCCAATAGCTATTTTGATACTCTCTGCTGTTTTTTCTCCGATTAAAATTTTAAATTCGCTTCTGATATACGAAATGATATCGGCATTGAGTTTGTCTCCGGCGATGCGCAAATTTTTTGAGCGCACGACACCTCCGAGAGAAATGACTGCAATGTCAGATGTACCTCCACCAATGTCGATGATCATACTTCCCACAGGATCCATCACAGGCAGTCTGATGCCGATAGCAGCTGCGACTGGCTCCTCCACTATATGCACCTCGCGAGCACCAGCGTTTTTTGTAGCGTCACGCACTGCGCGTATCTCTACACTCGTGATACCAGACGGCACACCCACCACCACACGCGGACCGAAAAACTTTTTAGAATCTTTTTGTGCATTGTTGAGCAAATACGTAATCATCTCTTCTGTCACTTCAAAATCTGAAATAACTCCGTCTACGAGCGGACGCACTGCGACAATGTGTCCAGGTGTTCTGCCGAGCATTTGTTTTGCCTGATTGCCTATAGCGACCACGCGTCCAGTCTTTTGATTGACCGCAACGACAGACGGCTCGTTTAGCACAATACCCCGCCCTTTTACATATACGAGGGTGTTGGCAGTACCCAGATCAATACCAACATCATTGGAAAAAAGTTTGTAAAATTTTTCTATCTGTTTCTTCATTTTCAGTATTTTTTAGTTCCAGTTTTTTAGAGTGCGCGTAATACAGTCAAAGGATCACTATTTTCCATACTTACTATCGACACCATTTCTGTCTTTCCACTTGCACGCACTTTTACTTCTATCATTTCCTGCGCGAGATTTTTTTCGCTGACGACGAGACGAAAAGGAATTCCGATCAAATCAGAGTCGGCAAATTTTTCTCCAGCACGAGCATCGCGATCGTCAAAAAGTACTTCTACTTTCTGCGCGATGAGCGTATCGTAAATTTCTTTTGCTTTATTTTTTACTTGTTCATTTTCGCCGACAGTCACGAGATGTACTGTAAAAGGCGCGACACTTTCTGGCCAGACAATTCCCTTTTCATCACTGAGCACTTCTACTATAGTGCCCATGAGGCGTCCGATACCGATGCCATAGCTTCCCATAACGACTGGCTGAGGCTTTCCTTCTGCATCTAAATATGTGAGCTCGAGCGCGTCTGAAAAACGAGTGCCTAGATTGAAAATATTGCCGACTTCTATCGCCGTTTTTTCTACGAGGTCTTTGTTGCCACATTCTGGACAAGTGTTTTGATCCGCCACAATCTCTTTATTTACAGCCACCTTACACTTTTCACAGACAAAAATAGTGTCTTCGCCAGCATCTGTGATCGTCTGAAACTCATGAGAATATTTACTAAAACTTCCCCCTGAAGCAAATGTGAGATATGTGTGCTCGCCGAGACCAACAGTCTGGAAAATCTGCCCATAAACACCTTTCATTTTTTCGTAAAAAGCAGACTGCTCGTCGGCGTCGCGTGAAAAAGAATACAAATCTTTCATCAAAAATTCTCGGCCACGGAGTATGCCACTTTTTGCACGAGTTTCGTTTCTAAATTTTGTTTGAAATTGATATGGATATGCAGGCAGGTCGCGATATGAATGAATAAAATTTTTCATCATCGCCGTGAGAGGCTCTTCATGAGTAGTAGCAAGTCCGAGCTCGCCACCATTTTTGAGTTGTGTTTTAAACCACACGTCGAGCGCCTCATCATCCCATCGCCCACTTTTTTCCCACACACTTTTGTCCTGGAGCGCAGTGAGAGAAATTTCCTGTCCGCCAGCGCCACGCATTGCATCGCGCACCACACCAGTAATTTTTTCCATCACTCGCAAACCAAGCGGAAGCATGCTGTACACGCCCGCCATTTCTTTATGAATAAATCCTGCGCGTATTAGCAGGTCGGCATTTTTAGAAACCTCATCTTTTGGGGCTTCTTTTCTCGTTTTTGTAAATAGTGCTGATTGCAACATTGCCTTGATATTAACA
>CAYTVX010000010.1:7864-15361 GCA_964441885.1 uncultured Candidatus Saccharibacteria bacterium | reverse complement strand
GGACTGATCGGCTTTCGGCGCACGGCTTCGATCAAAACAAAAAGTAATCGTCCACCATCAAGCGCAGGAAAAGGAATTAAATTTATGACAGCAAGATTGAGAGAAATAAAAGCAGTAAAAGAAAGTAGGTAAATAAATCCAAGATGTGATACATCTCCCACCATTCCGACGATGCCCACAGGCCCAGTCACTTGAGAAAAATCTCCTTGGAAAGTCACCGTATTAAACAGAAACACTCCGAGTCCAGATGCTACAGCCCACAAAAGAGATACCGTGGTCTTTGCACCTTCCCACAAAGCCAAGTGCACAGGCAAACGCAATACACCAATAAGATCCATAGAAATACCCACCGCTTTTCTGTCCTCTACTATTCCGCTCACAGGAGATACCTCTGTACTAAATTCTTGTTGACCTCTTGTATAAGTCACAGATATTTTCCCATCCCCGTGATTTTTTATAAAATCAGATACGCCATCTGGAGTAAGGGTGCTTAAACTCACCAAACCGGCATTCATACCTACTATTGCATCACCAATTTTTAAATTGCCCTTTTCAGCTGGAGAATCTTTTGAAACTCCGGTTATAATCACTCTAGCATTTTCTATTTTCCCAGGACCATCATAATCTACTGGCGTTGGTAGACCGGACATAAAACCAGCTGAAATAAGAATCCAAGCAAAAATAATATTGAAGCTCACTCCAGCGACAAGCACGAGAGCTTGAATCCACCTTGGCTTATTTACAAAACTTCTCGCACTGTCCGGACCAGAAATAGATTCTTCTTCTGGATTTTCTCCAAAGATTTTTACAAATCCACCAAAAGGAATGGCGTTGAGAGTAAAGTCTGTCTCTTTCCAGCGGAAAAGCTTGGCAATCTTTGGTGGAAAACCAATACCAAACTCAGAAACTTTTATTCCAGACTTAATAGCCACAATAAAATGACCAAATTCGTGAACCAAAATTAAAACCGCAAGAATTATTATAAAAATTATTATAGACATTTTAAATATGCGAGAATTAACTCATTATTTCTTTCTCTTTTCCAAGTAAGAGCGCTTCTAGTTTTGCGTTGGTCTCATCTACAAGCTTTTGCATTTCTGCTTTTAGACGAAACTTTTCGTCCTCTCCCATTCCACCCTCTTTTTCTTTGTTTTGAATATCATCCCAAACTTTTTCACGTTCTGTGCGCAAAGTCACACGAGCCTCCTCTAATTTTTGTTTTGCCATTTTCACAAAAGTGTTTCTACTTTCTGTGGTCAACTCAGGAAAAGTAATGCGTAAACCCTTGTCATCTACAGCAACAGAAAGCCCTAGATTTGAAACCATAATAGCTTTTTCTATAGCTTTTGCCTGAGACATATCCCAAGGGGCAATACGTAAACTTCTAGCACCTTCTATGGCAATACTGCCCACTTGGCTTATTGCCATTCTTGCCCCATAAGACTCTACGAAAACCCCGTCTAGAATAGTTGGTGTTGCTCGCCCCGTACGTATAGAAGAAAACTCTTTTTTAAGCCAATCCTCTAAATCCTTGATACTTTGTTTGAATGGTGCAAAATTATATGCCATAAGTTTAATTAAAAAGTGTGATTAGATTTTAACGCACAACGACAGGAGTCACAAGTGCAATATGTTCCAAAATCATTTTTACAGATGGGGCACGATCGCAGAGATAATTTCTACAATTTATAATCTGTTGGAACACCTCTTTTCTTTGCGTATCAAAATTTTTTACATTATCTTTAGACCAAGTTTCAAAAAGATTTTTTTCTAATATATTGAGAAACTCAATAGCCTCTGCTTTATTTTTTTCCTCAATTATTTTACTAAGCAAATCCAAGCGAATTTTTGGAGTACTGTGTAAAAATTTATCCACAAGGGCCTCTGTCTCACTGCTTGCCCCATTGGGATTGTCGCAAGAAAGAACCATCATTCTAGAGCGTACGGTGGGCAGAAATATTTCTGCCGATGGTGTAAGTAAAAAAAAATGTGTATCTTCTGTTGGTTCTTCAAAAACCTTTAGCAGAGAATTCTGTGCTTCTCGAGTAATGAAATTCAAAGAAATCACAAATATTTTTTTACCACCCTCATTAAAAGACTTTTTAATTTGCATCTCTTTCAACTCCCTTCCCTCGTCAATACCGAAAGTATCAACTGTAACGTGCAAAAAATCTGGATTGCCTCGAGTTTTAAATTTCACCTCATTTTCCAAAAAATGATTTAGTTTTTCAAAAGAAAAATCAAAATCACCCTCAATCACATAAGCGTGGTGAAAATTTTTTGTTTTTTTATAGTTCTCAATCAATCTGTCCATTTGATTTAAATTATACACCAGACAAAGAAGAAGCCCCCGACGACCACGGAGTGGTCGTCGGGGGCACAAGGAGACGAGTCGGTTTCTGTGCATATTAGGGTGGTTCGCATGGTGGGGCAAACCGGTCTCTCACAGTGTTCTAGACACCAGCGTTCCGATGCGCGGTGCCGAACATAGATCAACCCCTAAATAGCGAGCTTTTTACACTCGCACACAAGGTCCAATCGCCAAAACTGGGAGCATCTCTCCGTCGCGGAGATGAAGGTTACTCCTGCACCCAACCGGGCACTCGCTTGGCTAAACTGAGCCTCAGTCACACAACCTAGAAGAACTCGCCAATTAAAATAGTAGGTCTTTTTGGTTAACTTGTCAACTACCTCTTTGCAATGATGCTTTTTTTATAAACATCAAGATGCTCAAGGGCTATGCCAGTCCCCTTTGCCACACAATATAAAGCGTCTTC
This sequence comes from uncultured Candidatus Saccharibacteria bacterium, assembly GCA_964441885.1. GTDB lineage: Bacteria > Patescibacteriota > Minisyncoccia > Phycocordibacterales > CALRHW01 > SICJ01. The sequence continues at coordinate 12,584 of CAYTVX010000010.1, read as the reverse complement.
GGCGAGTTTTGCTTTTACCCCTGTACGTCTATAAACAAGATCTGGTAGATTGCGAAGCTGGGAAGAGCCACCGGTCATTATGATGCCGTTATCTATAATATCTGAAGCAAGCTCTGGCGGAGTATCTTGAAATACATCCTTTATCGCTTTTATCATTTCACGAAGTTCTTTGTTTATGGCTTTTACTACTTCATTTGTTTTTATTTCTATAGAACGAGGAAGGCCTGTCACAAAATCTCGTCCTTTTATTGTTACGGTGAGCTCTTCATCTAAAGGAATCGCTGAACCTACTTTTATTTTTATATCTTCAGCTGTTTTGTCTCCAATACCAAGATTGAATTGTTTTTTAATATAATCAGCAATGGCGTAGTCTATTTTATTACCCGCACATTTTACAGAAGTAGCTGCCACAATACCTCCAAGAGAAATCACAGCCACATCTGTAGTACCACCTCCAATATCTACCACCATATGTCCCATCGCTTCTTGAATAGGAATACCAGCACCAATAGCTGCGAGTATCGGCTCTTTTACCACATAGGCATTTTTTGCACCCGCACGTATCGCTGCTTCCACCACAGCACGACGCTCAGTAGAAGTCACTCCAGCAGGCACAGAAACCAGCACTTCTGGTTTTGAAAGATTCCATTTACCAAGTGCTTTATTTATGTAATAACGGAGCATCGCTTCTGTGACACGATAGTCGGCAATAACACCATCTTTCATGGGCCTATAAGCAATAATACTTTCTGGAGTACGCCCAATCATGTTTTTTGCCTCAAGACCAATAGCTAATATTTTATTATTTTCTTCAGATACAGCAACGACAGAGGGTTCGTTTAAAACAATCCCCTTACCTGGTACATATACAAGAGTACTCGTGGTGCCCAGATCGATGCCAAGTTTTTTAGAAAAAAGTCCCATAGATAGCCATATCATAAAAGGTTTTGATTAGTTTTACAAATAACACCCCCTTACATATCCCCATTTTGTAAATTATAGCGTATATGCTATAATGCTCGCATGTCAAAAAGGGGCTCAACAAACAACAATAGCAACAACAAATTTGCTCAAATAGGAAAACTTGCGCAGGCTCTGCGTGAGGAGAGGGGTATTACCCAAGAAGAGTTTGCAAAAAAGCTGGGCACCACACAGAGTGCCGTAGCTCGCATAGAAAAAGGTGAACAAAACCTTACTACCGAAATGATCTCAAAAATCAGTGATGCGCTCAATCGTGACATCGTCACTCTTTCTACTGGTGCCTTAAACATAGAAGTAGAAGGTGGCAAAAAACTTTCAGGAGAAATCACCACAAAAACATCAAAAAACGGCGCAATGGGAATACTTTGTGCCTCCCTACTCAATCGTGGCACCACGACCATAAAAAATGTACCCAAAATAGAAGAGGTTAATCGCATGATAGAAGTATTTGAAAGTATTGGTGTCAGTGTTAGATGGTCTGGCAATGATGTAGAAATAAAACCACCAGCCACCTTTAACCTAAAAACACTCGACAAAGAAACCGCAGAAAAAACTCGCAGTATAATCATGCTCATCGGACCACTCATTCATCGAATGAAAAATTTTAAGCTACCTCAACCAGGAGGATGCAAGCTCGGATCTCGCACAGTCCGCCCTCATTTTTTTGCGCTAGAAAAACTCGGCGTAAACATAGAAGCAAAATCAGATTCTTTTGAGGTTAGTGCATCCACACTAAAACCAGCCGAAATAGTGCTCTACGAATCAGGAGATACTGTGACAGAAAATGTACTCATCGCCGCAGCCCTAGTCCCAGGAAAAACTGTGATCAAGTTTGCATCAGCCAATTACATGGGTCAGGAGGTTTGTTTTTTCCTAGAAAAATGTGGAGTAAAAGTAGAAGGTATTGGTACTTCCACTATCACAGTGCACGGCATAAAAGAAATTGACGCGCCTATCACCTACTACCTCGCCGAAGATCCTATCGAATCTATGTTTTTTATTGCCGCCGCTATAGTGACCAATTCTTCTATTACAATAAAACGCTGTCCAATAGATTTTCTAGAAGTTGAATTACTCAAACTAGAAAAAATGGGTTTCAAATACAAAAGAAGTAAAGTGTACAAGGCGCTCAATGACCACACAAATCTCGTAGACATAAAAACATTTCCATCAAAACTCACGGCGCTCGAAGAAAAAATAGAATGCCGACCATATCCCGGACTCAACATGGACAACCTTCCATTTTTTGCGATCATAGCTACACAAGCGGTTGGCACTACTTTTATTCATGACTGGGCATATGAAAAGCGTGCGATATACATGAAAGACATCGACAAACTCGGTGCAAATACAAATCTAGTCGACCCACACCGACTATATGTCACCGGTCCTACAAAACTAAAAGCTGCTGAAGTCATCTGCCCGCCGGCGCTTCGTCCTGGTGCAATTATTCTCATTGGTATGCTTGGCGCTTCTGGAAAATCAATACTTCGCAACATTTATAGTATCAATCGTGGCTACGAAGATATCATTAAACGTCTCAACAGCATAGGCGCTCAAGTGAAAATCCTGCGAGATTTTTAGGCCAAACTCTGGGCCAAGTCTCTATTTGTAAAAATACCCCCAAAAGATTAGTATAAGCGTAATGAAAGTCATTCACGTTATACCGATTTCTAGGGGTATTTTGCTTGATAGACTCTCCTATTTTACTTCTGTAGATGTAGAGTTGGGTAAAACCGTACTCGTTCCACTGCGTAAAAAAATGATTCATGCGCTAGTGGTGGGGAAAGAAAACGTAAGCGATGCAAAATCTGAAATAAAGTCGTCTACTTTTTCCCTACGTAAAATGGAAAATATTGAAACAAATCAGTTTCTAACACCTCAATTTATTGAAAGTTGCGAACAGACAGCAGAATATTTTGCGGCTTCAACGGGCAATGTCCTAAACATGCTTATACCAAAAACACTTTTAAATAGTCTTGGATCTATTACACCTGATACAAATATCGCAATAAAAACTCCACAAAAAATAAACTCTGAACAACTTGTTTTGCAAGCTGACGACGAAGAACGTTTTGCAAGCTACAAAAGTATAATTCGTGAAGAATTTGCAAAGGGCCTTTCCTTGTTTGTGTGTTTGCCAACCCTTGAAGATATAAAAAAAGCAGAAACAGCTCTTGAGAAAGGGATTGAACAATACACTTATGTACTGCACGGAGATTTAAAAAAGAAAGAACTTTTAGCCTTATGGAGTAAACTTTTAAATGAGACTCACCCCGTGCTCATTATCGCCACCGGACAATATCTGTGTATCCCCCGCAACGACATTGGCACAATAATAATTGAGAGAGAGGGTTCACGAGCATACAAAATGCAAACTCGACCTTTTTTGGATATGCGTACTTTTGCTAGTTTTTATGCAAAAAAAATTAAAGCACGACTTATTTTGGGAGATATGCTTTTACGTACAGAAACAATCTGGCAACTTAAAAATGACCGCTATGTAGAGCTTTCACCTTTAAAATTTAGATCTGTTACCACTGCAGTCCAACTCATAGTAGACACTAGAAAAAATCCAGATGAAAAAGATATCGTGTGGAGCACAATTTCCAAAGAGGTTGAAAAATTAATCTTGTGGAACAAAGAACGTAGTGAAAATCTTTTTATTTTTGGTGTGCGAAAAGGCTTTGCCCCACTCACAGTCTGTGGAGATTGTGGCACGGTCACGCTCTGTAGCTCATGTAGCTCTCCTGTGGTACTTCACACTGGTATTGATGAAAACTTTTTTCAATGTCATACGTGTGGGAAAAAAAGAAGTGCAAAAGAAAAGTGCAAAAATTGTGATAGCTGGAAGCTCGTTACCCTTGGCGTAGGTATTGAACTAATCGAAAAAGAAATACATACAAAATTTCCAGAAGTAAAAATATTTAGAATGGACACACAAAGTGCACCCACCCATAAAAAAGCTCTGGATATAGTGAACAAATTTTACAACACCCCAGGAAGTGTCCTACTGGGCACAGAAATGTCACTTCTATATTTAAATAAAAAAATAGAAAACTCTGTAGTAGCTTCTATAGACCCACTTTTTTCATTACCTGATTTCCGAATTGGAGAAAAAGTACTTTCAATACTCTTAAAAATCAGATCTCTCACAAAAGAAAATTTTGTACTTCAAACACGAAATCCTGAAGAAAAAATATTTGATTATGCGATAAAAGGAAACCTTGTTGATTTTTATAGAGATGAAATAGAGCAAAGAGAAGTATTTAAATACCCACCATTTTCTATTTTTATAAAAATAACTCTTCAAGGAGAGAAAGGGGCGGTAGAAAAAGAAATGGAAAAAATGCCCGCACTTTTTGCTCCGTTTGAAACAGACACTTTCCCAGCATTTACTACAAAAGTAAGGGGTAAACACGTAATGCACGCCCTAATAAAAGTACCAGAAAACAAATGGGTTGATAAAGATCTTCTTAAGACGCTCCGGTCTCTACCTCCCCAATTCATGACAAAAGTTGATCCTGAGAGTATATTGTAGTGTATAATTGAGCAAATAAAAGAAAAAAATGACCAAAATACTTCAAAAAGAAGAGAAACTTTTACGAGAAAAGTCTCTAGAAATACCCGTAAAAGACATACCTTCTGCCAAAATACAGAAAATTGTGGCAAATATGAAAAAGGCACTCACATCACAAGACGATGGCGTAGCTATTGCCGCACCACAGATTGGCGAATC
>CAYTVX010000010.1:0-7764 GCA_964441885.1 uncultured Candidatus Saccharibacteria bacterium | reverse complement strand
CACTCACATCACAAGACGATGGCGTAGCTATTGCCGCACCACAGATTGGCGAATCATATCGCATATTTATTGTTTCTCATAAAGTATTCGCTATGGAAAAAAAAGACGAAGAAAACTTAACCAAATATAGTGATATGGTCTTTATAAATCCTAAAATAATAAAAATATCAAAAGAAACAGAAGAAATGGAAGAGGGGTGCCTAAGCGTGAGATATCTTTATGGAAAAGTAAAACGATCAAAAAAAGCTATGGTAGAAGCTTATGATGAAAATGGTAAGCGCTTTAAAAAGGGCGGTTCAGGAATCTTGGCGCAAATATTTCAACATGAAACTGATCACCTAGACGGAATTTTATTTATAGATAAAGCTACAGGCTTGCAAGACCTTCCTCCTGAAAAATAAAATGGTAAATCCAAACACAATATCTTTTGCTTTTTTTGGCACATCAGAATTTTCTGTTTATGTACTTGATGCGCTAAAAGAAAAGGGGGTTTTACCCACCCAAATCATTACCACCCCAGATCAGCCACAGGGCAGAAAACTTATTGTCACTCCCCCTCCTGTAAAAGTATGGGCAATTGAAAATAAAATATCCTATATACAACCAGAAAGCTTGAAAGAAGTTGGGCTTGTAGAAAAACTAGAATCATACAAATGTGATGTATTTATCGTTGCCTCTTATGGAAAAATAATTCCTCAAACAATACTTGATATTCCAAAATACAAAACACTAAATGCTCACCCGTCACTTTTACCAAAATTACGCGGAGCTTCACCTATTCAAACAGCCATTCTTGAAGAAAATTCTACAGGAATTACTATTATGCGATTGGACGAAAAAATGGATCATGGACCAATAATCGCACAAAAAGAAATATCTGCAGAGCCGTGGCCACCACACTACACGATACTTGAAAAAAAACTCGGAACAGAATGCGGGCATATACTGGCCGAAATCTTGCCAGAATGGGTTGCGGGAAAAATACCAGAGAAAGAGCAAAACCACGACCTTGCAACATATACAAAAAAAATAGAAAAAACGGATGGCCAAATTTCTCTTGACGATGATGCAGAAAAAAACCTCAGAAAGATTAGAGCTTTTGAAGTCTGGCCAAATGCTTATTTTTTTGCAAAAAGTAAAAATGATGCGAAAGAAATTCGCGTAATAATAAAAGATGCAGAAATGATAGACAGTAAACTAGAAATCAACAGGGTAATTCCTGAAGGAAAAAAAGAAATGAATTATCGAGATTTTTTGAAAGGATTGTAAAACCCCTTGATCATATTTTTTATCTTTGCTCCTCCCCTTCTCATAAGCGCCATTCTTTTTGATTTGTGAGATTTTATTTCTCTTAAAATTTCATCTTTCACACTATCAATAGCAGAATGCAAAGACTCCTTTTCAGCCACAGCACGAAAATCTTTTCCACGTGAATGGCAATTTATTTCGGCACGAAAAACATCTCCTGATGCATGATGCCTAGATGTACGACCAAGCTCAATCTCACAAAACATTTCATTGTCGTTTGTAATTTTTTCTAATGTAGCTAACTTTTTATCTAAGTACTCTGAAGTTTCCGGTGTAATACTTATGTTTGTTGCTTTTGTATTTGTTTTCATACCCCTATTATACCAACTTCTACTCAATATCAACAGATAAGATCTTGCTTGGTGAGTGATGCCCAGAAATAATGCGAACCTTGGCCGTAGAAATTCCAAAATTTAAAGCAAGTAACTCTCTAATCCTCGTGTTTGCCATATTTCTCTCTGCTTTTTCTCGTACAGAAATTTTAAAATGATCTTTTGAGACCCGCTCCACTTTCTCTTTTTTTGCGTCTGCGATTACCCTTACCTTAATATACATTCTAATCAAAGATTTCTACCAAATATTTATCTATATCTCTCTGGTCCATATCATAGAAAAATTTATCATCATCATGTAAATCATTTGCCAACTGTACACCTACAAATCTCCAATGCCATGGCTCAAACTGATAATAAATATTACCTTTTGGATAAGAAAGCACGAATCCATATTTATAAGCATTGTTTAATAACCACTTATAAGCTTCTGTGTTTTCAAAATTAACAAAAGCTGTAGTGCTAGAAGCAGTAAGATCTACTGTAGTGCCGAGCTGATGTTCAGAATATCCTTGATCTGCTGAAAATTGATTTGCGCTACCAGCACCATATACCACTTTGTATCCACCCTTTAAAGATGTTTGCTCTTCAAAAGAACGATACGCAGAAGTGACTTTTAAATCTATGTCGTCATCCTGAGCATCTTCGAGTAAGTTTTTCAAATATGGCCAAACCTTTTCATGCACTTTCTCTAATTTACTCTGACTCTCTAAAAACTTCTTACTAACATACGTTAAATCTGGTGGCGTATAATGCTCGTTTAAAAAATAAACCTTGGAATATTTTTTTAAAAGCTCTGGATCTATCTGACTCAATTTTTCAAGTGTGCCAACAGTTTTTGTAATTTTTTTTATATCATTTTGAAATCCATCCACTTTTTCACGTTCAGCATCAAGTGCATCTGTAAGATTTTGATTGTCGTGATTTACTTGAGCAAGCAAACCCTCAAGCTCTGTATTCTTTGCCTGAAATTCTGCGGTAATAGATGCAATCCTGCTTTCTGCATTTTTTAAATTCAAATTCACTGAATAGTATTTATACACACCAAAAGCAACAATCAAAATTGCAAACGCAACAACACCAAGAAATAAATTTTTTTTATTTTTCATTTTGATCAACTACTTTTTTAAGAATATTTCTAAAGAAATGGCTAACCATATGTACAGCAACTACCACCAAAACCACAAAAACAATCAACATTAGCTCATATTTCCTTAACTTACCTACAAATGACTCTAACACATCTCCAAGAATATAGCCCATGCCACCAAAGACAAGTACCCACGTTACCGCACCGAGCGAATTCCATAAGAAAAAAGAACGGGTTTTTAAACTAGACATACCAAGGCTAAAAGGAACGATCTGTCTAAATCCGTACATAAACCTCATTAAAAAAGAAAGAAGCTTGGGTTTTTTACCCACCAAAGCCACAGGTGTTCCCATAAGTTTTCTAAACCATATCCACTTCTCAAGTATTTGCTCACCTTTGTATCTGCCCAACAAAAACCAAAAAGCATCATTAGAAATAACTCCACAAAAAGCCCAGAAAATAATCCACGGAAATGAAAGGTAGTCTTCGTGAGAAAGTAAACCCGAAAGAAGAACCACACCCTCACCATCTAAAAGTGAGCCAATAAAAATTGCTAAGTATCCATATGTCGCGACCAAAGCATGAAAATCAAAATGCATGTTTATATTATAAACTATTTTTGTGAAGAACCCGCGCCAGAACGAAGACGTGTGAGTATCTTCGAAGTGGTGCGGGTTGTGATAAACGCAAAGCGATGAACTACCTTGTGGGTGGTACCGGAAGAATGTGGAAACTCCAGTTGCTTGACAGGTTGTTGCCAAACATTTCTCTGGCGTATCCCAAAGTCTTGAGGACCAAGCTTGGGTGGCTTTCTTGGTAAGTGGTGTGTTTGAAATGCACAGACCTGCCAAACCGTCTTATGCAAAACTGTTCGTAGGCCCGCGTATCAAGGAGGATGAAACTCCTCCAAGCTTGCTCAATCTCTGGTGGAGGCAAAACCTCCAAACCCCCCACGTGCTCCTTGAGAAAGAGGAACAGGAACAAGTCCTTCATGAGTGCGTAGGCACTTTCTTGCGACCAACCACGCTCGTGCATGATGTGCAAGACAAGTCCCGGGCACTCAAACTTCACCACTTCTGAAAACACGTTTCGGATCTCGTGAGAAGCGCGGAGTGAAGTCTTGAGAAGAATGGGTGGCGACCACGTTTGAGCCGTGTGGACACTCGTCGAAGCATGTCGGACAGCGTGTTCGAGTGGCACAGAAATAGGCATGAACTATTCACCTCTCTGTTGTACTTTTGAGCGACAATCTTTCGGAACATCCGAAAAAAGTGCTCGACCATATATAAGAATATTATTAATAAACACCAACAACAAGGGACAACCTCGCACACAGATATGAAGATGCCCCCTCGCCTAATGGCTCGGGGGCACTCACTATTCGGGTTTTTTACGTGAAGTAATGCCGAGCAACGTAAGAGTAATACGCCTCGACAATCTGGTATGTGGTCCTTTCCACCGGTTGATGAGTCACGTCAATATGCACAGCCTTTGGATGTGGGCGCAAAGGGCTCACAGCGCGAGTTTGGTCGGCCTCGTCGCGTTGCCTCATGTTGTGCAAGATCGCGTTGTAATCGGTAGGTAAACCGAGCTTGTGAAGCTGAAGCATGCGCCAATGCGCCCGTGTTTCCACCTTGGCAGTGATGAAGAAACGATGTGGGGTATCAAACACATAACCCTGATCTCGTCCCTCCGCCACCAAACCCGGTGCCACACGACACCTGAGCTGAAAATCCAGAAGTACTTGACGCACCTCGGAAATCTTGGAAATATCACTCGCCAGATTGCCCGCCTGCTCAGAACGAAGCTCCTTCGTGCGGTTTTTCCCGGAGAGATAGATCACCTCGCCGTCCATACGCACATCAAGCATCGAGATCTGTTGCACCAAGCTGGGTATATCTGAGAATGGAATGTTCTTCTCGTGACACAAAAGACCGGCGGCACGATACAACACTCCACTATCTAGCTGATTCCAGCCCATAATCGACGCCACCGCAACACGCAGTACGCCCTTTCCTACCCCCGCACCACCGTCAATAGTGATTACGGGAAAACTTGGATTCTGTTTCAATGTAAGCCTCCCCGTTTTGGGTTTAAAATCAACGTATGCCCACGCAGGCACACAAAAAGCCCGAAAGTCAAAGAGCTCTGGGCCGTTTAATATATTAACACACTATAAAATAAAGCTAGGCGGCCTTGTTTTTTCTTTGCTCTAACTTTCGTATTTCAAATTTAATAGCATTAGCTATTTTTTTACCTATTGCCTCAATAGACTGCGCATCTGAAATATCTTTAAGCGTAACAATCCAATCCGCTTTTTCTACACCAGTTCCACTTTCAATTTTTGAATCATTAATGGTTAAATCAACAGTTAAAATAATCCCCTCGTATTCAAAAAAACAATCAATGCCATACAAGGTATCTGCTGGGGTGTGCGTCGCTGTATAAAATTTTAATGCATCATAATCTTCAAGCGAAAGACCCTCAGCTACAGCACTGTGCAAATCAGAAGAAATTTTATTGTCTACTAAAAGCTCCCCTTTAGCACCTCGCTCTTCTTTAAAATGTAGTGGGTTTGAAGGGTTCCAATTTTCCGGCTGATTAACTTTTATCCAATCAATTATATAATTTTTTCTTTGTTCAAAATTTGATCTTCGCCAATCTTTTAAGTCTACATTACGTAAATTTGAACGAACCCACTCTTCTACAATTTCATTTTTTTCTACACTGTCCTTTCTCACCCATTCTGCACCATTCCAACCACAAAAAATTGTGGCCAAAAACTCTCTTTCAAACTGCTCTCCTGTATACCCAGCATTTATATTTTCGAATTTCATGCATCTATTATAGTACAAAAAACATTGGGAATAAATGCGAAACCACCGAGCTCCAGTCGGTGGTTTGTTAGGTTTGAAAAAGCAAAAGCGCCTTCTTCTTTTTGCGCCACGCATCTTCATAACAAGCGCCGCAGAGCTTACGTGCGCGGATGATTTTTTTCTTTCCGCAACACTTGCACCTACCTTGCTTGCTCTGAATGTGGCACTTGCGACAAATCGCCTTGCCTTCCGAAGTGCGCGCTTCCACACGAGCCACTGATGTGCAGAGCGCACAAACTTCGTGATTTGCAGGATCTTTGCAAGCGCAATTGCCACAAACAATCCTGCCCGTCTGCCTATTTTGGTGGACCTTTTTTCTTTGTCCACAAACTGAGCAAATTGCATTCACTAATCACTCCCCTTTCAGGTTCATGAGAAACTACCAGAATGCACAATAACATCAAGTAGTACTACGGTCAAATTACACAAAAAGAAAACCGCCCTCAAACGGTTCTCCGTTGAAGGTCGGTGATGGTTGCGTCGAGCACAGACGTCAAGTGGGGTGACAAGATGACGTCATCCAGCTTGTGCAAAATCTGAGGCTCGACACGATACGCGCGAATTGTTTTGACCGGCTTTCGAGACAGACAAAACAGCCCACCCTCGTGAATCTCGAAAGACTCCTTTGGCAACAAATGGACGTAGCCCGTGACAAATCTCACGCCACGCCCCCAGACGTGAATGCGCTCGTCCTTCTTGATTTCCCAGGACATCTGCGAGCTCTCGTCAACGTGACGAATGACCGCATGGATGATTGGCACCGCAATACAAAGCGAGGCATACACGGCCAACTGGTTGTTGATCGGAACCTTTTGTCGTGTTTTTGCCTGCCGTGGTTCAACCACCTCAATAGGCTTGTCCGAGCCATGCAACACGTATTTCTCGTGTGAAAGGCTGGCAAGCACCTCAGGATCTTCTACCTTTACGATTTTCATATAATACCTCCGCGGAGCACTATACCACAACTGACAGGATTTGATAAAATGGGAAAGTTATAAAATCAAATCCTACAAATTCTCCATCAACCACTCGACTTGATCTTTATCGAATTTCTCTACATTAAGCAACAGGAAAACTCTTAGATTTTCCGCCACATTCGATTCCGCTATTTTCTTCCTCAAATTATTCTTGTTCATTGTTTTTATTTGCGTGTTCCTTTTCTATAGCTTTTTCAGTTTTTTTAACCAATTCCTGAATTGACGACTCAGAATGTTCGTCTTTGGTTTCAACAGATACAGTCACACTACTACCGTCTTTCATATCAATAATTTCATTTTTTAGGGTCAGCACTTTTTCACCGTGTTCCACAGATGAGACAACATAATAATCTGCCGACAACCAATTACCCAACTTCACTTCTTCTCCAGGTTTTACAAGACCCTCAGCGCCCAACCGAGCTTCGTTAAAGATAGCATTGAGAACGGCACTGTCTCTTTCTACTACAACAAATTGTCCACCATTTACAAAATCATGAGTAAGCTCTTCGGAAAGAAAACTTCTGCGACTTGCAACGGGATTTTCTTTTTCGGAATAATTAGCGTCGATGTTTTCTTTTGTCGTAAAGACAATAACGGGTTTTTCATGTTTTCTTTCCACTTCGATAAGACCGTCATTTTTAAATTTATTTTCAAAAGATGTAACTTTTTCTACTACGTTAGGCAGAGAACTATCAACGCCTTGATTTTGAGCAGCAGCTTCAGTTGCTGAAAATGGACCGAGGGCCACCATTCCCCACAGAGCAAGTTTTTGTAAAACTTTGTTAGTTACTTTAATTCTTTCAGAAAGACGGTCGGAGGACTGAGTCTCTGCTGCTTCAAAAGCGTTAAATTTTTCCATAATTAAATTATAACGCAAAAAACTACCTAAGCAAAAATCAACTACTGACTCGACTGCTATGTACAAGTAAAGACAACTTTACATTCCAAACTTTGAAATATATAATCATTAATACCCAAACTTATGACAGAGCGTATCAAAAATGAAGTGAGTAAGCTCCGAATAGAAAGTGGTGTGACTCAGGAAGATTTGGCGGTAAAAGTAAAAGTTAGTCGCCAGACCATCATTGCCTTGGAGAAAGGCAACTACACACCATCAATTTTACTAGCCCTTAAAATCGCTGGTTTCTTTAAGATGCCTGTCGAAAAAATATTCAAAATAG
>CAYTVX010000009.1:16955-22030 GCA_964441885.1 uncultured Candidatus Saccharibacteria bacterium | reverse complement strand
TGAAATCACTCCTGAAAGTGTGAGACTGAGGAAGAAGAGTTTGAAGAAGTAAGAACTACGCAAAACATTTGAAAAGCACGCGTAAATCCCTGCTGGGATTTCTGCTCCGCTCGGCGCCGACCGCGCCTGCGCGAGTCTTTTTAAATGCTGTTTTGCTTTGTTTTTGATTATTAAACATAATTTGACATAAACCTGTTTTAGGTGTATAATATAAATATAAGTTCTTTGATAAGACGTAGCTAAGTTTACCGCAGAATATAGGAGCTTTATGGCTCTTGTTCTCTGCGGTAAAAACGGCACTTCGCCAATTCCAATCGACACGACCAAAGGAGGTCATCATGAAGAGATTTCGCAAGATTTTGTGGTGGAGCAACGTAGCTCTACTACTGACGATGACCTCGGTCGTCGTAACGAGTTTCTTCTGTGGGGTTGGTGTGACTGTCGACATGCTTCGACAACACACCAAGAATGCAACTGGGTGGAATGTTACCGAGACATCACTCTACGTGAGTTTCGGTACTGGTGGCATGTGTTTGGATTACCACCCCGCGGGTCTTCTATTCGCAAGTTACGACAAGCAGTTCTCACTTATCTCGCGAGTCAATCCTTGGATGTCGGGTGGGAGATGCAAATACCCATTCCAACAAAATGGGGACTTCGAATCGTGGGATAAAGAGGTTCTCGTGAAGTGGGCTGGATTCCAATACACCAGATGGTCACCAACCCAGATCATCGGTGGAACACAATCCCTCACATTACCAATCGGTGTAATCATTCCACCATGGTTCTTCTTTACCTTCCTGTCTGTGAAGCGCAAGTGGAAGCAGTACAGGCACGATCGGAGCATCCGACATGGTGAGTGCCCAGAGTGTGGCTACGTCTTAAACCAAGCGAAGCGTTGTTCTGAATGTGGCTACGGCTACGTTCAGGTGCAGCCCATCGCTTTCACAAACTAGATGATGAGCTTCGGCTCTCCATCGCATCACTCAACCCCGGCGCTCGTCGCTGGGGTTGTTTTTTTATATTAAGTATTTTCCTACCCTCGTCCGTACGATTCGCAAAGCAATCGCGCCACATTCTAGATCGCGACCAAAAGTGTGAGCGAGACCACGCATGTATGCACCACTAGTCACCGTCGCGCGAAATGTAGAGAAAGTAAAAATGGTGCTTGGATGCGCGGCAAAAAAATCCTGCCAAAGCTCGGCGATTTCTTTTTGCCGAAAATCCCCTTTCACGAGTGCAATGTTTCCGATAATTTTTTCTTTTAAATCTGCAGTGATGATTCGTCTATCACCCACATGTTCAAGTTTTTTTATATCAATTTCTTTGCTCGGAATCTTGTCTGCGATTTCTCCAAGTCGCCCTTCGCGAGCCCACTGAAAAAGTGGTTTGCCAGCGACCGGCTGTGACGAATACGGTGGATATGGCTGATTGTATATTCCCTGATATTTTTCGAGCATTTTCGCAAAATCTTTTTTATCAAAAATCGCCGGAATCTGCGTCGCAACAATTTTCCCGAGCACATCATATGTGTCAGTCTCGACACCCCAGAGCACATCAAACTCATATTCTTTGTCCAGCTTTAGAAACTCCTCACGGCGAGTGTTGTCTTCATCAGTCAGCACCAAAAGCAACCCCTCTGCCATCGGATCTAGCCTGCCAGCATATGTCATCGAGCTCTCTTTGTATTCAGGTCGCTCCACGCGCAAACGATCAAGCGTCTCGAGGGGCGTTTCACCTAGTTTTTTGTTTATTGAAAATATAGACATTCTTGTAGAATATCATGATTTTAGCTACAATTTAATCCATGAAGAAAATTTCGACCGAATCATACAAGGGCGTCCGCGACTTTTATCCAGAGGACATGTATGTGCAAAATTATATATTTGAAAAAATGCGCGAGACTGCAGAGAGCTTTGGCTACAGCGAATACAGCGCGTCAATCCTAGAATCATCCGAGCTTTACCGCGCAAAATCCGGCGAAGAAATAGTAAACGAACAGACATATTCTTTCAAAGACCGAGGTGATCGCGATGTGACTTTGCGCCCAGAAATGACGCCGACGGTCGCGCGCATGGTCGCCGCAAAAAAGCGCGAGCTCTCCTACCCTTTGCGATGGTATTCCATCCCCAACCTTTTCCGATACGAACAGCCTCAGCGCGGACGACTGCGCGAACATTGGCAGCTCAACGTAGATATTTTTGGCGTGGAAAGCAATGAAGCAGAAAAAGAAATGCTCGTCATCGCGCACAGACTCATGAAAAATTTTGGTGCGAAAGATAGCGACTTTGAGATCCGCATCAACGATCGCCGGATTATGAATGCTTTGTACGAAAAATTTGAGCTTGGCGCGGAAGAAATAGAAAAAGTGTCTCGCGCAATGGACAAAAAAGGAAAAAGTACTGTCGAAGCTTTCAAAGAAATGCTTGGTGGAATTTTTAAAAAAGACTCTCATGTGGACGAATTTTTGGCCGTCGTAGAATCAAACAAAAAGCTCATCGAGGCGCTTGGCGAAGACAACCCTCTCGTAAAAAATCTTGTTGGGCTCATAGACGGCCTTGCTACTCTCGGCATCCAAAATGTAGTATTTGATGCGACTATAGTGCGCGGACTCGACTACTATACAGGCATCGTGTTTGAAATCTTTGACACCAATCCAGAAAACCGCCGATCACTTTTTGGTGGCGGACGATACGACGATCTCCTGTCACTTTTTGGCAATGACAAAGTACCGGCGGTAGGATTTGGTGCTGGCGACGTGACCGTGCGAGATTTTTTGGAGACTCACGGACTCTTGCCTGCTTTTAAGTCTACGACCAATCTATATATCGGTGTCATCGACGATGCTTTTTCTGTGGCGCAAACTTTTGCCGACTCGCTACGCGCGCAAGGTATAAATGTAGCGATAGATTACTCAGGAAAAAGTGTTGGCGATCAGATAAAAAAAGCAGTGACTGACCAAATCCCTCATCTCGTCATCATCGGCAACCAAGAAGCGACTGACAAAAAAATTAAAATAAAAAATCTAGAGACTCGCGAGGAAACAGAATTTGGCCTAGAAGAAGCAGAAAAAATAGCGGATGCACTGATACGATAATATGAAAAAAGTAGTATTCGATATTGAAACAAGCAATATTTTTGCCGACGTTGGAAAAAACGATCCAGTACTTTTGGATATTTCTATTGTCGGAATATATGACTATGACACTGACACCTACTCTGCTTTTGAAAAAGAAGAGTTTGGACAGCTCTGGCCTATTTTGGAAAAAGCAGATTTACTCATTGGTTTCAATTCTGAGCATTTTGACTTGCCTCTTTTAAACAAATACTACGCTGGCGACCTCGCAAAAATCCAGCATCTGGACATACTTAAAGAAATCAAAAATTCTTTTGGACGACGAATGAAGCTCGACCAAATAGCCGAAGCCACTCTCGGCACCAGAAAATCCGGGCACGGACTCGAAGCTGTAGAATGGTGGCGCAAAGGTGAAAAAGAAAAAGTGAAAAAATATTGCCTCGACGATGTAAAAATCACAAAAGATGTTTTTGAATACGCTATAAAAAACAAAGGTTTGAAATTTAAAGAAGGAAATGCAGTGATGGAAATAAAGCTAGACACCGCGCACTGGGACAAAAAATCTGAGGACTCCGGCGCAGGCATGACTTTTACTTTGCCGTTTTAGGCTTTATTTGAGCGATCTTTCTTGCTTGACAAGTAGGTATAAAATGTGCTATACTATTATCAGACAGGAAAATGTTCATTGAGAATTACTTGGTTGTTGGCAGCGAAATTGAGGGCGGTAATCCCACTTCCCTAAATTTCGTTGCCAACGTGACAACGTGCAGAACCCTGAAAGGAGCTCACATTGCATCCCACAGTCTACATCGCCCTGTTTTGGTTGGTCGTCGGAACACCGTCAGCGATTTTGGTTTTCAACCTTCACAAGATCGGCTGGCTGAGTTTCTTCAACCCACGCACCGGAAGTGGGGGCCTGGACAGCATGGTTACCGAACACGAGGTGTTCTGGTGGATCTTGATACCCACGCTGTTTGTTCTGGGTCCAGTCCTATGGATCACAGTGTTTGTGGCTGGCAGGTCTGAAATCAAACAGCTCAAGCAACTCGAGCTCGAACAAGTCGCGGTCACCTCCAAGTAATTCCCTTCCGGGGCGTATCAAACGCTCCTGCCGCCCGTGGATCTTCACAGATCTGCGGGCGGTTTCTTTTTATAAAAACATCAAAATCACCACCGCGAGTAAAATACGGTAAATGATAAAAGCATTGAGTGTATGTCGGCGCAAATATACTATTAAAAAATGAATCGATGCGAGGCCGACAAAAAAAGCTACGATAGAACTGAGAATGAGCGAAGAATTAATACCTCCACTACCACCCAAGTCCATCAGTTTTTTGAGACCAGAACCGAGCAAAATCGGGACAGACAAAAGAAAACTAAAACGCACAGCATCCTCCCTTTTTATACCAAGCAAAAGTCCGCCAGAAATAGTAGAGCCAGAGCGAGACATTCCTGGAATAAGTGCGAGCACTTGAAAACAGCCAACGACAAATCCGCGCTTCACAGAAAGATCTTTTCCGCTCAGATTTTCTTGCGCACTCTTTTGCACCATTTTTTTTGAATATCTCTCCGCCACAAAAAATAAAATACTTCCAGCGATGAGCGCCCATGCTACAGTGTGAGCATTTCTAAAAAGCGCATCTATTTTATGTTCAAAAAGAAAACCGAGCACAACAGCAGGTATAGTACCGAGCACTATTGCCCATATCAATATTTTATTTTTCTCACTCCTCACACGCACTAGCGCGACCAAATCTTTCCAAAAATACAAAACCACGGCGAGAGACGTAGCGAGCTGAAGCACTGCATCATACGCAAGCGAGCCAGACATATCGAGCCCCAGCCACGCCCTCATTACTATGAGGTGTCCCGACGAAGAAATCGGCAAAAACTCTGTAATCCCCTGCACCGCACCCAAGATTATAGAAGATAAAATGTCCATATCCACCAGAATATCATCTGTGATACAATAAGTGAAATTAATAATTAAGAGTTAAAT
>CAYTVX010000009.1:0-16855 GCA_964441885.1 uncultured Candidatus Saccharibacteria bacterium | reverse complement strand
CCACCAGAATATCATCTGTGATACAATAAGTGAAATTAATAATTAAGAGTTAAATCATGGAAAAAAATTCACTTACAATTCCGATGGCGATTATTGTGGCAGGAGTACTCATTGGTGGTGCGGTGATTTTAAGTAACAGAGGAAATTCTGTTGCAAGCACTACAGACAAGGTCGTAAAAAAAGATCCGATTGAAATAAACATCAATCCTATTGATTTATCAGACCACATTATGGGTAGTCCAGACGCCAAAGCTCTTCTTGTAGAATATTCAGATACAGAATGTCCGTATTGTAAAAATTTTCATAAAACACTAAACACTGTTGCAGATCAGTATGGGAAAGATGGAAAATTTGCTTGGGTATACCGACATTTTCCATTAGATGTGTTACATAAAAAAGCTAGAAAAGAAGCTGAGGCGACAGAATGTGCTGCAGAGCTTGGTGGAAATGCTAAGTTTTGGGAATACATAAATAAACTATACGATACAACACCATCAAATGATCGCCTAGATCCAAGCGAACTTCCTAAAATCGCAGTTGCCGTAGGATTGGACAAAACTTCTTTTGAAACCTGTTTAAATAGTGGTAAATATGCCAACGAAGTAGACAAAGACTACCAAGAAGCAACAAAAATTGGTGGAAGAGGAACTCCTTATAGTATTTTTGTTCTAAAATCTGCTCCAAGTAAAGAATTAAAAGATTTTATAGATTTCAACAATGCTGAAATATCAAAAGCACAAGGTGGCGGTGAAGATATGATGGGAATATCAAAAGACGGACGAAAAATATTTGTAAGTGGTGCGATGCCTTATGAAATGATGAAGTCTATTGTGGATTTGATCCTAAAATAAGAAAAAACAAAAAGAGCTTCCTCTCTAAAGCGCTTCGCTAACTCGTTCGGAAGCTCTTTTTGTTTTAACTCTATCTAGCAATCTTTCTCAAAGCACACCACTGACACTTCTCGTCCTCGCAGGTCTGCTCTAAAAGTGCGCCGGAAAAAACACTTTCCGCTAGCGTCGCTATATTTTCTTTGACCGCATTCAAATCCTCCACCGACACTGGCAATGACTCACGGCGTATCCTTCCCTGCTCATCAGGTGTCAAAAAAACTAAAGAAGAATTTATTGTTTTTCCTTGTGCATCCGGATGTTGTGAAAGTAAAAGGTTGTAAAATACAAGCTGTCTGAAATATCCGCCATCTGAATTTTTAGTCTCCCCTTTTATTTCAGCTTGGGTCATGCCTTTCTTGGTCTTGAAATCAAAGACCTCTACCTCGTCTTCTCCAAATATCACGAGATCTAGTTTGCCGTGAATAAGGACATTGCCCACCTCGCCCGTTGCTGATTTTTCTACACTCATTTTGCCTTCAGATACAAAAAGATCTTTGAGTCCGAGAGTCATCACAGGAATTTCTTCTTCAAGCGTTCGCTTTAGAGCCTCAATCTCAAATTTTCTTAGGAAAGAATTCTCTAGATATTCAAATGCTTTTTCTTTTATTGATTTTTCTATATTTTCTATCGGACCTTTTCGAAACGCTAAGTCCGATCTAAATACACATGCAAGCGCGGTATGCATAGCATTTCCCTTTTCAGAATTCGCATTAGGTAATTCTGGAATCCTAAGAACGCTTTTATACAAAAAACTATTCGGACATGTCAGAAAATGATTGAGAGCGGTCACAGAAAGTCCGCTGTCTGTGAGCACTCTCTTTGCTGCCTCCAGATAGCTCGTTTTAAACTTTTCCTCTCCCGTTTTTCGTGGCTGGTACGGCACAAACTTCATTTTTCCGATATTTTGTATCTCAATATTTTCCTCTCCAAGCTCATCTATAAAACGCAATGTCAATTCCATTTCGCCGTTTTCAAGCTCGTTGTGAGTGAGAATTTCTGCATGTTTTTTCGCTCGCGTCAGGGCCACATAAAATAGTCTGCGAGAATCTTTTACATCATCATCTTTTGACGGCTTTTCAAAAGGCAATACAAAAAAAGAAGAGTGTGATTTTTTCATCCAAAAAGACTCGGTGGCGTAAGGAATAAAAACATAATCAAACTCAAGACCCTTGCTACCGTGCGCTGTCATTATTTTCACACGAGCATCCGAGTCGCCAGACGAGACTTTGACCTGCTTTTGCTCCGACAAATTTCTATATGAAATGAGCTCGTCGATGAGAACGACTGTGTCCGAAGAATTGTCCCTACTGCGCAAAATAGTTTCTGCAAATGCAATAATTCCACGCCAAATCTCCACCCGCTCTGGCTCAACGGAAATTTTTTCAATATACCCAGACATCTCTGCAACTTCAAATAGAAAACCAAGTGGATCACCGGAAAAAATACTTTCGCGCAATGTTTTTAATTTATTTGAAAGCTCTCCCTCTTTTACTTCCCCAAAAGATCTGATTATTTTCAGAGAGGCAATCTGCTCTTCAAAAGAAATCCCCCAAAGACCAGCCGCGACTGTCCTTGAAAGTGCTTCACTGTCAAGAGGATTTTTTATAGCAGACAAAAGGTCAAAAAACAGCCCTCCAGCAGGATGCTCAAAGATACCCACATTTCTCACACTTGCTGCCTTGATGCCATAGCTTTCGCAAAGTCTCTTTAAACGACCCACCGCCGCATTGGTACGCACGATAAGGGCGATTTCCGTCTTCACCCCAGACTCTGCTTCAGACTCAGCAGAAAGCATTTCCTGTATCTTCTTTGCCATATATCCCTCCGAGTCGGTGATACTTTCCGTCTTCACTATGGTGATCGGGCGCTCTTGCGTGTCTTTTTTTCCAGACCTAAGCTCGAGGCGAAGCTCTGTATGTTCCCCTTCTTCATAATTATTTTCTATCAGACGGAATCCTGCATCAAGAATTTTTTGCTGCGACCTGTAATTTGTATCAAGCTGGATGAGCTTTACGTCGCGCCACACACTTTTAAATCTAAGAAAATTTTCAACAGATGCGCCTTGAAATCTGTAAATGGCCTGTTTTTCATCTCCAACGATAAACACGTTTGGTGTATCAAAGAAATCCGCGATCATTAAAATGAGATCATTTTGAGAATCATTGGTGTCCTGATGTTCGTCAATGAGCAGATACAAATATTGCTCTTGAAGTAAACGCAGTAAAAGCTCGTCGCGCTTGAGCGCCGTCTGAAGCTCAAAAATCATGTCGTCAAAATCAATTTTCTCTGCATCTTTTTTCGCTTGTTCATATAGCTCGTACACATCCGCAAAAAGAGTCGTCTTTTCACACTTCTCGATTTTTTTCTTGGCATCAGCTTTGAGCTCGCCTTTTGTTTTTCCTCTACTTGAAATCTGCGTCTCGTCGGCCTGTATCGCAGCGATCGTGTCAGTAGCAAAAGATTTTATCATCTCCGGCGTATGCGCTTCTTTTTTTGCTTCGCTTATAGCACGCAGAATCGGATCAATGTACATATCCGGCTTACCAAAAGGACGCAAATCCGCAAACTCTTTTCGACGTAAAATTTCTTCTATAAAATATCGCGATTCAATATCAGTCGCCGGCTCCGTTTCAAAAAGATGCGGAAAATGATCTGGAAAATCGCGGATGACGGACACGGCAAAGCTATGAAAAGTGTGAATGCGAATGTCATCAGATCTTGTGCCGATAATCTCACGAAGCTTTTTACGCATTGCTTTTACTCCAGCTTCTGTGTACGTAATAGCCAAAATGCCAGAAGCAGGCGTATCTGTCTTCTGTAGGATGTTTGCAATACGAAGCGTGAGAATAGACGTTTTGCCAGTACCAGGGCCCGCAATAACCATTACAGGACCTTCAATAGTATCTACAGCCTCGCGCTGTCGCGGGTTTAGTTTTTTGTATAATTCCTGGAATTTTGGAGAGGTCATTTTTTTATGATTGCGCTCATTATATCATGCGATTTTTGCTCTGTTTCTGGCATATTGACTTTTCATAAAAATCATGCTTATATTAAAAAGGCGTAGCGAAACGTAAGTAGCTACAAAAATGGTCTTTCACAAGGGGGCATCATGCTCACTATGATTTCCGAAGTGCACTGGCTCGTTTGGGTCAGCGTGGCACTTTCAATCGTGCTGTACGTGGTGCTCATCAGACAGATCATCAAGAGCACCACCAAGCAAAGCTTCGCAACGTGGAGCCTATGGACAATGCTCGACGTGATCGCGCTAGTGACGACACTGATGCAGGAGGGCAACTTCCTCATCTTGGTCATCTATGTCATCGGTGGCACGGTGATTTCACTCATCATCCTCCGGTGGCAGGGCTTCTCCTGGGAGCCATTCGACCTTGTCGTATTGGCGCTCGTGATCATCTGCATGTGTGTGTGGGCAGTATCTGGACCTTATGGGGCCACGATCACCAGCACCGTAGCAGTTTTCATCGCGGGGTTTCCCTTGATGAAGATGGCTTTCCAAAAGCCACATGAGCAGAATCTATTCATCTGGACAGGGTTCACCATTGCAAATGCTCTGGCAACCGCAGGTGGAAAAGAGTGGTCTGTGCCGGAGAGATTTTATCCGGCAGTATGCACTCTGCTCACAGGAATCCTTCTGCTAGGAGCTTTGCAAAAGCTCTGGCGCAAGGCACCCCCTCTCGCACCTTTGGCCCGCGTGGCCTAAAACAAGACGGCGGCTTCTACCAAGGAGCCGCCGTTTAACATTTATATTATAAAAATATATAAGCAAAAACCATGTTGAGAAATGCCTCGCGCAGGCGCGACGGCGCCGAGCGGAGCAGCAATCGCTGCAGCGATTGACGCGTGCATTTCGAAATATGGTTTTTGCGTTTAATAATTCCTCAACCGATTTATATTTTCGTGCTGTCGAATTTTTTCATGAGCCTTTGCTTCAATTTGTCGAATACGTTCGCGAGTGACACCAAATTCTTTGCCCACTTCTTCGAGAGTATGAGTAATGCCGTCTACGAGACCATGTCGCATTTCTAAAATTTTTCGTTCTTTTGGTGGAAGATCATTTAGAATTTCTTTAACCTGATCTGAGATAATTCGTCGTGAAGAATCCTGATCTGGAGAAAGGATTTTGTCATCAGCAATAAAGTCACCGAGAGTTGATTTGCCATCGTCACCATCGTCACCCACAGGACTTTCTAGAGACACAGTACTCTGATCGATTTTTTCTATGTTATAGACTTTGTCTACATCTAGATTCATTTCCATAGCAACTTCTTCTGGTAAAGGATCGCGCCCGAGATCTTGAGAAAGTCGGCGCACCACCTGCTTGTATTTTGCGATAGTTTCTACCATGTGCACCGGCACGCGGATAGTGCGAGACTGGTCGGCTAGCGCACGAGTGATAGCCTGTCTGATCCACCATGTTGCGTATGTAGAAAATTTATATCCCTTTGTCCAATCAAATTTATCCACCGCCTTAAAGAGACCGAGATTTCCCTCTTGGATCAAATCGAGCAATGTGAGGTCGGGACTTCGTCCAACATATTTTTTTGCAATAGAGACCACGAGACGGAGATTAGACCTAGCGAGCAAATTTTTTGCTTCTGAATCCCCTTTTTCTATACGCTTTGCCAAATCTTTTTCTGTGTTTCCAGAAATGAGTGGGTACTGACCGATTTCTTTCAAATACATTTGAATAGAGTCGTATGGTGAGCCCTCTCCCTTGTTATATGTATATTTTTTTATAGCAGGATCATCTACTGGATCTTTTGAATCAAGCAAACCACCTCCTTCCAAAATATCAATGCCGGCCACTGAAAGCCTAGAGTAAAGTTCATCAAGAAACATAATATCATCCTCAACAGTAGGAAATTCTTTTAAAATTTCATCATAGGTTATAAAACCACGTTCCTTTCCTTTTACAAACAACTGTTTTACGCCCTGTTCAAGTTTTTGTGATTTTTTAGAAGTAACAGCCACTTTTGCTTCCTGTTTTTTACCACCACCCTTACTCGCGTTTTTGGACTTCTTTATTTTTACAGGTTTGACCTTTTTACTAGGTGTTTTTTTTGCTGTTTTTTTAATTTTCTTTACAGCGCGCTTCTTTGAAATTATTTTTTTCTTTTGTTTCATATATTTTTTATTACTGTATTAAAATTATTTTTTCTTTGGTAATGAAGCGATCTTTTGTGACAATTCCTGACATTGCGCCAATAATTCTGAAACCCTACTTGAATCCTTTGCCTTTTCTGCCACGCTCAGCTCAGACATAATTTTCGTAAACTGTTCTTTTAATCTCTCTTCCTCAAGATTCATAAATAGTTCTTCAATTTCCTGCGAGAGCGTGTCACTATTTTCATAATACGCCTCTATCTCAAAAATTAACTCGTCAGCGCTCGGCAGAAGCTCGGAAAGAAGTTTGGAAACAGATTCTTTACCCACCACTTGTCCCAATCTATCCAAAAGTTCTTCTGTTTTTATTTGTGGATCAGCGAGACTTTCTTGCCATATTTTTATTCCTAGTATTTTCTTTTCAATTGAATTCTTTCGAAACACTGGGTCAGCCTGCCTAACACGTGGTGCCTCAAACTGCTTGTCTGCAACACGCGGTAATTTTTTTAAATCTTCCCACACAGATTCTTCCCTAGTTCCAGATTTTTCTGCAACCATTGAAACAAAGTGCGATCGCTCCATACTACTTTCAAGCATATTTATATGCGGCAAAACATTAACTTCTATTTCTTTTTTTAACTTTCGTGAATCAAGATTTTTTGATAAAAGAGATTGCATATAAAAATCAATTATATGCATTGTGTTTTTTAATGCATTTTTCCATGCTTCAATGTCTGTTTTTATAAGCTCTGCAGGATCACTTCCTTTTGGCAGAAGAGCAATTTTGACTTCCATACCCAGAGAAAGTGCAAGCTGTGCACTTTTATTTGCGGCGGTAAAACCAGCACCATCGGCATCAAAAGCCATAACGATACGGTTGGAAAGACGCTTCAATTTTCCTAGATGCTCTGCAGTAAAAGCAGTACCAGAAGAAGCAATCGTATTACCAAAACCCGCCTGATGCGACATCACTAAATCCATTTGACCCTCCACAAGAATGGAATAATCTTTTCTGCGAATATCTACTTTTGCCTTATGTAAGCCGTAGAGTGTTTGAGATTTGTTGAAAAGAATAGTTTCTGGTGTGTTCAAATACTTCGGAGATTTTCCATCATCTACAAGAATTCTGCCAGAAAATGCTATTACTTTTCCAGATGGGTCAAATATTGGAAAAACAATTCTGCCACGAAATACATCATAATATTCTCCCGGACGCTTATCACTTTTCTTAACCAAACCCACCCTTTCAAGTTCTAATTTAGTAAAACCCTTACTCACCAAAAAATCATGAAGCTCTTGCCAAGCAAGTGGCGCATATCCTATGGACCATTCTTTTATAGTTTCCTCTGTAAGTCCGCGCCCGAGCAAATATTTTTTTGCGTCGCTGTTGTCGGCGAGATTTTTCTGAAAAAAGAAAGTGGCTTGTGCAAGCACTGAGTAAAGTCTGTCTTTTTCGCTACGTTCTGCAGGATTTTCTTTTTCAAGTTCTACACCGGCACGTAATGCTAGATTTTTCAAAGCACCACGAAAATCTAGTCCCTCAAATTCTTGAACAAAGGTGAAGATGTCACCCTTTGCACCACAACCAAAACAGTAGTAAGTGCCTCTGTCTGGCGAAATGAAAAACGATGGTGTCTTTTCATTATGAAATGGGCACTTACCTTTAAAATTTGAGCCGGCTTTTTCAAGCTTAATATACGAAGCGACAATGTCGGCAATATCAAGCTTTTCTTTTATTAGATCTACGGAGGATGACATATAGTTTTAAGTGAGCACACTAAACACACCCAACCCTACGCACTACTCTCCTTTTATATCTTCAATCATCTTCTGCTTTGGACTTCCTTCAAAACCAGTACCTGCAGGAATCAATCGGCCGATAATAACGTTTTCTTTTAGACCAATAAGTCTGTCCGTATTTCCTCGGATAGCACCGTTGATAAGTACGCGAGTTGTGTGTTGGAATGAAGCAGCTGAAAGGAAACTCTTTCTTGAAAGAGAAACTTCTGTAATTCCCATCACTACCGGCTCTGATTTTGCTTCTTCTGCGCCAGCTTCTCGAGCTTTTTTGTTTTCAGTTGAAAGCTCTGACATTTCTACTACGTCTCCCACTGAAAGTCCTGTGCCACCATTTTCTCGTATCTTTCGTCGAGCAAACATTTGTCGCACAATTACTTCAATGTGTTTTCGTGATACAGCTTCTCCCTGTAGCTCGTAAAGCTTACTAATTTCTCGAATAATGTAGTTTTCTGCTTTTTCTTTTCCAGCGTATTTGAAAAGTTCATCAATATCAGCAGAACCGTCAGTGAGCATTTCACCCTTCTGTACCTTATCTCCTATTTTTACCAAAATCATACGCTGAGGACTTACTGGATATTCCACCTCACCCTTCGTCTTTAATTTTGATTTATCAGAAATTTCAGGAAGCACAACAATCTTTTTGTCTGCACCAGAAGTTACTACAGAAGTCACTACTCCTTCTACATGACTTACAACAGCTGGATTTTTTGGTTTTCGCTTTTCAAACACTTCTTCCACTCGGGGTAGACCCTGAGTAATGTCTCCACCCACAGACGCAGTACCTCCGGCGTGGAATGTACGCATTGTAAGCTGTGTTCCCGGCTCTCCAATAGCTTGCGCAGCAACTGTTCCCACCGCTTCACCAAGATCTATGATTTTGTGTTTTCCAAGATCAGCTCCATAACATTTTATACACACACCAGTTGGTGTTTTACAAGTCAAAGGTGAACGCACCACAACTTCTTGTAAACCTTCTTTATCTATAATGAGTGCGTTTTCTTTTGTTAAGAATTCACCCTTCTTGAAAAGCACCGCTCCGCTTGCACTTACCACGTCTTCAGCAAGGAATCGTCCCTTACAATTTCGTGAAAGAGGAATTTCAATTCCTGAAGCATTTTCTTTTCTAAGTTTGATACCATCTTTTGATCCACAATCTTCTTCTGTGATAATAGCGTCTTGTGCTACGTCAAAGAGTCGGCGTGTAAGATATCCAGCTTTTGCAGTGTTGAGAGCGGTATCAGTAAGACCCTTTCTAGAACCGTGAGTCGTAATGAAATATTCAAGAGGTGAAAGACCTTCTTTTGAACAAGAAAGAATCGGGAACTCAATAGTTTCTCCAGCAGTGTTTTGGATAAGACCCTTCATACCCACCATCTGAGTAATGTTTCCAATAGATCCTCGAGCTCCAGAATTCATCATGTCATACACAGAACCATGTTTCTTTAAAGTACCTGGAATGAGTTTTTCAATTTCATTTTTCGCTCCGTGCCAAATCTCAATATTTTTTCGTAGTCTTTCTTCTTCAGAAATAAGACCTGAATTATATTGTTCTGTAATTTGTTCTGACTTTCCTTTTGCAACTTTTATAACATCGTTTTTCCCTTCTGGAACAAGCACGTCATCAATTCCCCAAGTTACACCAGAATATGTTGCATATTCAAAACCGAAAGCCTTAATGTTGTCCATGATTGGAGGAATATTTTCAATACCGTATTTTTCAATAAGGTCATCAATAAGTGCTCCCATCTTTTTTCTATCAATCTCACTGTTGATGTATGGATAGTCAGCAGGCAAAACACTATTGAAGAGTAACCGTCCAATAGATGACTCAAAGATTTTGTTATCAAATTCTTTGTATTTTATTTCTTCTGTAGGCAAAACTTTTACTTTTGCTCTAAATCCAACTTCTCCATAACTAAAAGCACGAATAGCACTTGATGGATCTTCAAAATATTTTCCTTCACCTTTTTCTCCATCAATTGCTTTTGTCATCCAAAAACAACCGAGTACGATATCAAGCTTGTCGATAGAAGCCACGAGGTTTCCGCTTCCTGGTTTTAGAATGTTTTTATCAGAAGCCATAATTTCACGAGCTTCTGTTTGTGCTTCTATAGATAGAGGCACGTGCACAGCCATCTGATCTCCGTCGAAGTCAGCGTTGAAAGCTGTACATACAAGTGGATGTACTTTTACAGCGTTTCCCTCGATAAGGATTGGTTTGAAAGCCTGAATACCAAGACGATGCAAAGTAGGAGCACGATTCAATAAAACGTGTTTGTCTTTAATTACTTCTTCAAGAATCGCCCACACTTCTGGAATACCATCTTCAATAAGTCGGCTCGCTCCACGAATATTGTACGCAAGCTCACGCTTGATAAGCTGTGAAATAACAAACGGTTTGAAAAGCTCTAGAGCCATATGCTTTGGTAATCCACATTGATTGAGTTTGAGCTCAGGACCCACCACGATTACAGATCGTCCAGAATAATCCACGCGCTTTCCTAGAAGGTTTGCACGGAAAAGACCTCGCTTTCCTTTTAGATTGTCAGCGAGAGATTTGAGTGGTCGGCGCTGTGACTGATTTACAGCAGATGACGGCGAGTTGCCATGACGAATAGAGTTGTCAATAAGAGAATCCACTGCCTCTTGTAGAATTCTTTTTTCGTTTCGCAAAATAACTTCAGGTGCAAAAATCTCTTTCAGCTTTTTTAGACGATTGTTTCGATTGATAACACGTCGGTAAAGATCGTTTACATCTGATGTAGCATAACGTCCTCCGTCCAGTGGCACCATCGGTCGAAGTGCTGGTGGAATAACAGGAATGCGTGTCATAAACATCCACTCTGGTCGCACACCAGTCTTTATCATTGAACGAATAAGAGAAAGTCTCTTGTTTAATTTATCTATTTCTATCGCACCCGCTTTTTCAAGTTCTTTTACAAGAGCACCTTCAAGAACATTCAAATCAAGACTCTTGAAAATTTTGTAAATTGCTTCTGCGCCGATTCCCGCCTCAAAAAGAGTTCCGTATTTGATTGAGAAATTGTGATATTCTACTTCATCAAGCACGCGACCCGCCTGAACACCCTCAATATCTTTCTTGGCATTTACAAGCATTTCTTTAATCGCCTCTTTTGTCTTGTCATCCTGTACAGATTTTATTTTTGACTTAAATTCAGAATCCAAATCTTTCAAAATTCGAAGTCGCTCTGGCTCTGACACACTTGTCACGATATATCCAGCAAAGTAAATTACCTTTTCAAGATCTGAAGTAGGAATACCAAGTATCATACTGATACGTGATGGCATACTTCGCAAAAACCAAATGTGTGATACTGGTGTAGCAAGCTCTATGTGCCCCATTCTTTCACGGCGTACTATAGAACGAGTAATTTCCACTCCACACTTTTCGCAAACTACTCCCTTATATCGAATTCCTCGATACTTTCCACAGTAACATTCATAGTCTTTATCTGGACCGAAAATCTTTTCATCAAAGAGACCACTTCGCTCACTGCGCTGTGTACGATAGTTAATAGTTTCTGGCTTTGTAACTTCACCAAAAGACCACTCTTTTATTTTGTCAGGAGAAGCGAGCTTAAGTGTGATCATATCGAAATCAGCATTTTGAGGACGTGCATTTTTTTGTTTCATTGTATATTTTGTATTCATGATTTTTTGATATGGCTATTAATTATTTATCGTCCTCATCACCTTGCTCCGACCCTTTTGTGTTTTTCAAATCAATATCAAGTGAAATACCACGAAGATTATTTAGAAGCACATTAAATGATGCTGGTGTATTTGGCTCTCCGATTCTTTCGCCTTTCACGATCGCATCAAATGTAGCAGAACGTCCCACAATATCATCAGACTTCACAGTTAGCATTTCACGAAGTGTATAAGCAGCGCCATGTCCAAGAAGTGCCCACACTTCCATTTCTCCAAATCTCTGTCCTCCACCCTGAGCTTTTCCTCCAAGTGGTTGCTGTGTAATGAGAGAGTACGGTCCAATAGAACGCATATGAATTTTGTCTTCCACCATATGATGAAGCTTCATAATGTACATGTATCCCACAGCAATTTCTTGGTTAAATGGAACACCTGTGCGTCCATCAAAAAGTTGCATTTTTCCGCTTTCATTAAATCCAGCTTTTTTAAGTTCTTCTTTAATTTCTTTATCAGTCGCTCCTGTAAACGGTGGCACGATAGCTTGATAGTTGAGAGTGTGTGCTGCAAGTCCAAGATGAAGCTCGAGAATTTGTCCGAGGTTCATACGTGATGGCACACCAAGCGGTGTCAAAATAATATCTATAGGAGTACCGTCTGCCATATATGGCATATCTTCTTCTGGAAGAATTCTTGAAATAACTCCCTTGTTTCCGTGTCGTCCCGCAAGCTTATCTCCCACAGAAACTGTTCGAAGTTGTGCTACTTCAATGTGTATTCGCTTGATAATTCCAGACTCAAGCTTGTCTCCTTTTTCTCGTGAGAACACTTTTACGTTTATAATTCGGCCACGCTTTCCACCTTCCATTCGTTTTGATGTGTCTTTTACATCTCGAGCTTTTTCACCGAAAAGTGAGCGAAGAAGTCTTTCTTCTGGGGTAAGCTGTGTCTCACCTTTTGGTGTAATTTTACCTACAAGAATATCTCCAGGTCGCACCTCTGCTCCGATTCGGATAATTCCATCTTCTGCAAGATTCTTTAGTTTTGATTCTCCAACGTTTGGAATGTCACAAGTAGTCACTTCAGGCCCTAGTTTTGTATCACGCACGTTGACCACAAACTCTTCAATGTGAATTGAGCTAAATTTACTTTCTTTTACAAGTCTTTCTGAAACGATAATAGCGTCTTCATAATTTGATCCAGACCATGACATAAACGCCACAAGAATATTTTGACCAAGAGCCATTTGTCCACGATCACTAGATGAATTATCAGCAATTACATCACCTTTTTTTATCTTATCTCCCACATCCACACTTGGTCGCTGATAAAACGCGGTAAAGCCGTTTGTTCGTGAGAAATTTACCAACTTGTATTCTTTTTCTTTTCCTTTTTCATTTTTTACAATCACTTTCTTTGCGTCAGAAGCTACAACCGTTCCACTTTCTTTTGCAAGAATAAGTCTTCCTGTATCCATCACTGCTCTATCCTCTATACCAGTAGCCACAAGCGGAGCCTCAGGAATAATACAAGGCGTTGCTTGCTTCTGCATGTTTGATCCCATGAGTGCTCGGTTGGCATCGTCGTGATTTAGGAAAGGAATCATAGATGTTGCCACTGAAAAAGCTTGGCTTGTAGACACATCTATATAATCCACCTGATCTTTTGGCACAAGCCCTGGTTTTCCTTTTATTCTAACCTCCACAAAATCTACTGTAATTTTCCCATTTTCATCACAAGCAGTTGCTGCGTGAGAAATTTTATAAAGCTCTTCTTCGAGCGCATTCATATAAACTACTTCATCAGTAATCTTTCCATTTTTTACTTTTGCGTAAGGAGTTTCAATCATTCCAAACTCATTGATGCGCGCGTAAAGTCCAAGTCTTAGAATAAGACCGATGTTTGGGCCTTCGGGTGTGTGAATTGGACAAAGGCGACCATAATGAGATGTGTGCACGTCACGCACTTCAAATCCAGCACGTGCTCGGTTGAGACCTCCAGGTCCAAGAGCAGAAAGTGTTCGCAAATGCTCGAGCTCTTCGAGGGCATTTGTTTGCTGCATAAATTGTGACAGCTGATTTGTTGTGAAAAATTCTTTGATACGAGCCTGTAATGGTTTTGGACTGATAAACTGCACCGGAAGGGTCACATCTGTATCTACAGTAGACATTCTGTTTTGAATGTTTCTTTTTATCTGTGCCATTCCCACTCGTATTTTTTGCTGAAAAAGCTCACCCACGTATCGCACGCGTCGTGAACCCAAGTGATCGATATCATCTTCATGAGCACCCTCTGTATTATTGAGTGTTACAACATTTGAGATAATAGTTTTGAGATCATCAAGAGAAATTGTTTTCTTTGCAAGAGTTTTTTCATCAAGGGGTTTTCCAAAACGCTGATTAAATCTATATCGTCCAACTGGAGAAAGATCGTATCGCTCTTCACTAAAGATAGACTGCACAAATTCCTTTGCATTTTCTACTGCGGCCAAATCTCCATCTCGAAGCTTTTTGTAAATTTCTACGTAAGATTCATCCAGAGTTTTTGCATGATCTTTTGCAAGAGATTTTTCTAAATAAACCTGAGCAAACTCGTTGTCTTTACAAAGCGCGAGAATATCCTTGTCTGTCGTCGCACCAAGCACTCGAAGGAGAGATGTTATTGGGAATTTTCGCTTTTTGTCTACTCGCACATAAAGCACATTGTCTGCATCAGTTTCAATTTCAATCCATGCACCACGAGATGGAATGATTTTTGAACCAAAAAGAGTTTTGCCTTTTACTTCTTGAGAAGTAAAAAGAATACCGAAAGAACGCGCAAGCTGAGGCACAATAACGCGCTCAATACCGCTCACGATAAATGTTCCGTGATCGGTCATGAGTGGAAAATCCGCAAGGAAAATTTCCTGCTCTTTTGTAGTCTTTAAAATATGATTTGTAAGCTTTACCCTTACTTTGAGTGGAGCCTCATAAGACATTTTATTGTCTTTGGCGTAATACTCGTCGTATTTTGGAGCGCTCAATTCAAACCCAGTAAAATCGAGCTGAAACTTTTTCTCGGTATAATCCTTGATTGAAGAAAATTCATCAAAGATTTCCTTGAGACCCTTTTCAATGAGCCAGTTGAATGAAGTCATCTGTGACTCCACCAAATTTGGCATAGAAGCGAGGGGCTTCTTGAAGCGACTAAAATATTTCTTTTCTCGTGGCCCTTTCGTCTCAGCGTGTATATGTGGTGACATATTTTTTATTAAAAATTACAAACAAAAACACAAAAACCACCTGTTTAAAGGTGTTCTAATAATTGGGTTACTAATTTATATATTGTATGTAGGCAAGATGTGCAAAATACAACCACTAAATGTTGCATCCACGGGCGTAACTCAATCTATGCAAGTGAGGAGAGTATAGACTACTAGCCGTTTTTTGTCAAATAGCGACCTACTTTACGACTTTAACCGTACGAATATCATATCCGACCACAAAAGCCTTTCCATCTTCCCCAGTTGTGTAAGCAGTTATTTTTATAATATGTGTATGTGACCAATTTTCTTTTGGAAACTTAAATTTATATGCACCATTGGCTGGCATTTTTTCTTTAAACAACGTTGATTCTGTTGGACTATATGCCGACGACGTCAACCCAGTACAATACGGCCATTGTGGGCAGAAGTAATGACCACCAACCCAACTAGAGTATCCATCAATAGCAATATTCACATAATCAACAGCAACAGAATTTGTCGTTTCCCATTTTATGTTTATGTCTTTTGTCTTTCCCGTTTTCCAAGTTTCTCCTTCTACTGGTGAAATAATTTTTACTGGAGGAGTTTCGGTGTAGAAAAATGATCTATCGCCCGTATCACAGTTTGAACCCTGACAAACTTTGACGAAATATTTCTGCTCCCTTTTTACCTCCGGATTTTCTTCCGATTTAAAAATAAAATAACCTTGAGTTAGACCGCCTGAAGCTCTAACAGTTAAATCCTTTCCTATTTTATATGTTTCACTTCCAGACTCACTTACAAGGTAAACATCTACTTTTTTGTCTGTGCGACCACCTTTCCAGAGAATTGCTTGTTCGACATCTTTAACCCAAACCTCATAATCATTACCTGAAACGACTATTGGATTATCAATTGTTACTGGCATTGTTTGATTTAGATTCATCCGTGTTTTTCGACCAACGGTGCCGATTTCTTTTTCAATTTCATTCGAATACTTATCTACTTCATATTTATTCTGATAATTCTCGAGTGCAGCTTTGGTAGCCATGCCAAAATATCCTTTTGAAACACCCACCGGCATTTTCAGAAAACCGTCTCCCTCAAGACGTTTTTGTAGAGCAATGACTTCCGGACCAGTACTACCCAAAGAAAGATTACTTTTAAAAACATCTTTACTGTTTTGTGCAAGTTTATCCTGTAGAGAAGCAATTATTGCCATAAGTACATCTGTCTGCGTTGTTTCAGCTCTTGCTATTGGAGCAAACCCCGCAAAAACAAAAACACCCAGCAATACGGGCACGAAAAGTTTTTTCATAGAAAAATATTGATTTGTTGTTGTCATAATACTAAAGACGGCTTGAGCAAGCTTACATTACAAAACTTATTTTTTTCTCCCCTCTCTCCACTCGTCGATTTTTGCGTGATTACCTGAAAGGAGGATTTTTGGCACACGATAATTTTTCTTTTTGAAAGACACGATTTCTGGACGAGTGTACACATCCGGGCTAGCCACACGAGACTCTTCGAGCGATTCGATTGAGCCGAGCACGCCTTTTACCTGTCGCGCAATGCAGTCGATCATGAGCATCGCTGGTAGCTCTCCGCCAGTCAGTACAAAAGGGCCGACGGACACGTCTTCCATTTTAAACATTTTTTTTACGCGAGCATCGATACCTTCGTATCGGCCGGATACGATGATGATGTCTGTGTATTTTTTTGCGCTAGTGTTTGCGTATTCGTTTGTAAACTGTTTTCCGCTTGGGGAAAGGAAAATAATTTTTGCCGTCTTTTTGCCCTTAGCTTTAGCGATGGCTTTTGCTACAGGCAATGCTTGGATGACCATGCCCGGTCCGCCGCCGTATGGCTTTTGATCAATCCGTCTCCATTTATCGTCGGTAAAATCGCGAGGATTGTAAAATTTAATGCGGATTTTTTTGTCTTCTATTGCACGCTTAATAATAGACTCGCCTAGATACGAGCTAAAAGCGTCCGGAAAAAGCGTGATGATGTGAAATGTCATATGGCTATTAAGCCACAAAATTTAAGAAAAAACAAGTACAAAAGCAAAAAGAATGTCTCGAAAAGCACGCGTCAATCGCTGCTGCGATTGCTGCTCCGCTCGGCGCCGTCGCGCCTGCGCGAGTCTTTT
>CAYTVX010000008.1:5396-24290 GCA_964441885.1 uncultured Candidatus Saccharibacteria bacterium | reverse complement strand
TATATCCTTTGATTTTTAGCCAATATGTCGTATGATGTTTTGTATTCACGCTCTCGTAGTGAAATGGATATCACGCCGGTCTTCGGAACCGTCGTTGGGGGTTCGAATCCCTCCGAGAGCACCATCGGTTTTTGCAGTTATGGCTGATTGGAGTATAATTTCTGTGCGTGTTTTTTTAGATTTTAGTATTTCTTTAGAATTTGATGATTGCGGGTATGGTTTAGTGGTAGAACACGTCCTTGCCAAGGACGAGATGGGGGTTCGATTCCCCCTACCCGCACCACTTGATGCTATTTTAATGGACACTGTTACCTAGTTACGAGTCCTTTTGACCTGAGTGGTTAACAGAAACGTCCCTAAAAAAGCTTAAAACTGTGGATAACTAAGGGGATATGTGTATAAAGGACAGCAAAACAATGTCTGTGAAGAAGCTGTCTTTCATAGAAATATGGCTAAATATATGGCTTTTATAAAAATTAAGGAAAAAATAAGTTTCACGTGAAACTAGGTTATTCATGAAACAAATAAATACTAAAAATAGGCTTTTGGTGGGGGCTTTAGGGGAAGAAATTGCCTGTAGGTTTCTTATGAAACATAATTTTACGGTAATTGAGAGGAATTTTAGGCAAAAATGTGGCGAGATAGACATAGTTGCCGAGAAAATGGGGGAGATCCACTTTGTAGAAGTAAAGACCGTTTCACGTGAAAGTGGGCATAGACCAGAAGAAAACATGCACTTTAGAAAAATTCAGCGTTTAGAAAGGACAATTCAGCTGTATTTGTCCAAAAGACATGTTCCATGTGAAACACGGTTTCAGATTGATGGGGTAACCGTATGCCTTGATCCGGAGAATCAAAGGGCTAGTGTGGGGATGATTGAGAATATAAATTTTTAATTTTAGGAAAAGTTTTGTAATACCAAGTAGTATGCTAAGATAACCTACATTGGTTTTTCAGCGTTTTTCGGGGTGTGGTGTAACGGCTAACATGCTTGTTTTGGGAACAAGTGACTCCGGGTTCGAATCCCGGCACCCCGACAATTTATCTAAAATGGAAGGCTTGCCCAAAAATCAAAAGGAGTCGGGGATATCCAGAATTGTTGGTGTAGATGAATCTCAGGAGGCGGACATTTTGCGTTTTTTTGGAAAAGAGTTTGAAACAGAGGTTGTGAGCGAGTTTTTTAAAGAACACTCAAAAGAATTGGATGATCTTATTGGTTTTTTGAATGAGCGGTTGAAGTCTTTTTTGAGTCAATATGGTATAGATTCAATTTTTATTCCTGAAAAAAGAGTGTGTGTCTTTGATAATAAGAAGATTCTTCATTCCGGAAATCAGAAATTAATTGATGCAATGTTAATGCGTTTAGCCCGAGGAAATAGAGCAATGTTTCAGCCAGCACTACAGCATATTGTTATGATGAATGAATACAATGATGGCGAAAAGGTGCGTTTTGCGCAGGATCTTGTACACGAAATGCTCCATTTCAATTCCTTTGTTTCTTTACAGAAGACACTTGATGATAAAAACCCAGAAAATCTTCATTTGAGTAAGGTGGGGTCTGGCCACAGTGAAGATGATAATTTATCTTTGGCGGTGCGTAGGGTGGGGTTTCGTATATATGTTGACGATAAGGAGGTTTTTCATGATATAGACGAAGCGGTTATAACTGAACTCACTATGAGGTTTGACCAGGCGCATTTTTCACAATTTCCCGGCCTTGAATCAGAATTAAAGTTAAGAGATGATGCGGTAGGCACGGGTTTAGATAAAACAAAATATCAGAGTATGATTGCTAATGTACAAGAGAGGAAAATTGGAACTAAAATAGAAGTTTCCTTGGGTACTCACCCGTATGGAAATGAAAGGGGTCTTTTGAATAAGCTGATTGATGATATTTTTTTAAAGAATCAGTCTGATTTTTCATCACGCGAAGAGGTGTTTTCTCTATTTGCCACAGCGTCTATGTCTGGTAATCTTCTTCCTGTTGCTAGGCTGGTAGAGAAAACTTTTGGTAAGGGAAGTTTTCGAGTAATAGGGGAAGAGACAAAAAAGAAAAGTTAATTTTTTATTTATGGCTTTTAAAAGAAAAATCGAGGATTTTATATGCGCTCACTGTGGCGCAGACAATTCTGGCAATGGTTTTACAAATCATTGCTCAGTGTGTTTGTGGAGTATGCACGTAGATATTGAACCTGGTGATAGGGGAGCTCTGTGTGGAGGAATGATGAAACCCATCTCTGTAGAAGGGATAGTGGGGAAATATGATCTCGTTCACAAATGCGAAAAGTGCGGACTTATAAAGAGAAATAAGGTCTGGCCACGCGACAATTTTGACGAGATTATTAAAATTGCGAAGCAGAAAAAGCCGTGATAGTATAACGTTCTGCGGGATTGGTTAAATGGTATAATATCGGTTTTCCAAACCGAGGTTGGGAGTTCGATTCTCCCATCCCGCACCAGATAAATATTTTTGTTTGTGTTCGTATGCGTTATAATAAACGTGTGAAAAAACACATCCTCTTTTTTTTGGCGTTTTCTTTTTTTATGTTTCCATCAGTGTCACATGCCGCTTGGTGGGAGTATGCAAATGATAAAACTATCATTAGTTTTATAAAGTCTATTTTTACAAAATCTAAGTTTGTTTCTTCTAAGTATGAATTTTACGATTTCAAAGTTCCTGTAGATAAAACCGCCATTGGAAACACACCATCCACAAAGGCTGTATCTTCTGGAAAAAATACTACGAATAACGTCTCACAGCAAAATCAGGTTACAGAGACAGTGGCGAGTGAGGTAGATGAACCAGCTTTTAATGTTTCGACTATGTCATATACAAAAAGTGACAATGTTCTTGTGGGAGTAGACTCTACTGGCACGGTCACCCTAAAAGCAACACCATCAGCGCACTCTTCGTGGATTTCTTTCACTGTAGTTACTTCAAAACCATCTAATTATGTTTATTTAGATTTAGATTTTACAAGTGATGTGATAAGTCAGGGTGTTTTTAATATATTTTTTGATGGACAAGATTTGGGCTATATGGATGAACGTTTTTTTGATGCTGGCACAAAGCGTGTGGTAATGGGGTATCCACCAAAGTCTGCTGGTGCATATACTGTAACTTTTCGTCTGGATCAGTTTGGTGCGTTACCGTCTGGCGTGACGATAAGAAATATTGGTGTCGGTTTTTTTCTATAAGATATGTCTATGTCATTTGAATCTGCATCCGAAGTAAATTCAGGGGAAGACGTGTCACGTTTTTTTAGTGATGACCCATACGAAGTATTGGGTATTTCTAGGAATGCCACTAGGGAGGAAGTGAAAGAAGCTAGAAACAACCTACAAAGGAAGTTTTATTCTGACATAAGTGAACATCCTAGGGCGCTAGAAATAACCCAAAAGATAAATGCAGCTTATGACAAGGTAAAAGGGGGAAGAAAAACGTTTATTCCAGAGCCAGAAAGGGAGCGACAGAAATCACCAGAAGAGATGGTGGAACAAGAAATAATTGATTCGCTAAGATTTTATGATGTTGGTAGATTTAAACGAGTAATAGCAGACGCAGAAAAAGCTGGTCTATCTGGCGCTGATATTGAAGAGCGCATATTGCAAGGTAAGTTGGTGCAGGTAGAAATTTTAAAAACCTTTTTAAGTAAGGTTGATATATATTGGGACATGCCTGGTGTCGTTGAGACTTTTGTTAATGATTGGAAGGTTGTTGGTATTGATATGTGGAGGTATCTTGGTTCGGAGGTGTTGAGGGATACACTGAAGAATAAACTAATAGATTATAAAATTGGTATTTTTAATGATCCAAAAACCTTCGTTAAAATAATAAACGCATGGGAGAAAATTGGGGTTAATTTGCATGGTGTGATTAATGAATCATCGGCAAGCAAAAAATTGGAAGAGGCGCTCATCTCTAGGAGAGATATTTACGGTATTGCTTTTGCGCGGCAATGGTTAGGAGGCTGGATGGAGATAGGTTGGAAACCAAGTCAGGAAATACTGGACACGCTAAAGTAGTTCTAGCTTTTTTAAGAATAAGAAAAGACCTTCGAGAGAAGGTCTTTTCTTTGTGACTGCAAAAAGATTTATTTTACCGCATCTTTGAGAGCTTTTGCTGCACGAAACTTTGGAACTCGCATAGCTGGCACTGAGATTGATTCTCCTGTGCGAGGGTTGCGAGCTTGTCGCGCCGCTCTTTGCTTTGTAGAAAAGATACCCAAGCCCGCTATAGATACTTCATCTCCCTTTTTTAGTGTTGAAACTATTGAATCAATGATCATATCTACTACTTCTTCAGCCTGAGCTTTTGTTCCCGCCAATTTTGCGTGAACCACTTCTGCAATTGCTTGTTTGTTCATGGTTTTTTGATATTAGGTGCTTACTTATAATGGTCTGATAATACAATATCCATTATAATATAAGGCTTTTTTCGTGCAAGGAGGGTTTTGTGTTGGAATATTATCTGGCAAATTCAACAAAACGAGATTCGCGAATGATATTTACTTTTATTTCTCCTGGGTATTTTAGGTCGCGTTCAATTTTGATAGCAATATCGCGAGCCATATTTTTAGCTTCAAGCTCGGTCACTTGCGCAGGGAAGACAAAAACCCTTATTTCTCGGCCCGCCTGTAGGGCATAAGATTTTTCTACGCCTTTAAATCCAGTTGCGATAGCTTCTAGATCACCGAGGCGCTTTAGGTAGTTTTCTACTGTATCACGACGTGCTCCAGGACGTCCTCCAGAGATAGCGTCGGCTGTTTGGACTATAATAGACTCGATGGTCTCATATGGATATTCTTCGTGATGAGCTTGCATCGCTTTGACTATTTCTTCACTCGCACCAAATTTTTGCAAAATGCGTCGGCCTATTTCTACGTGAGAGCCAGCAACCTCATGATCGAGGGCTTTGCCGATGTCGTGTAGGAGGGCGCCGGCTTTTGCTACAGCAACGTTTGCACCGAGCTCTTCAGCGAGCATTCCAGCAATGTGAGTCATTTCTACTGAGTGTTGTAGAACATTTTGTCCGTAGCTTGTGCGGAAATGTAATCGGCCGAGGATAGAAATGATGCGTGGGTCTAGATTGAGTACTCCGCATTCATATGCTGCGGCTTCACCGCGGTCTTTTATGATTTTGTTGATGTCGTTTTTAGCTTTTTCAACCATCTCTTCTATTTTTGCAGGCTGAATGCGTCCATCGGCGATGAGATTTTCTAGGGCGACGCGTGCTACTTGTCTACGAACAGGATCAAACGATGAAATGGTTATTGCTCCCGGTGTGTCATCAACAATAATTTCAACCCCAGTCATTCTTTCAAATGCTTTTATGTTTCGGCCTTCTTTTCCAATAATTTTCCCTTTTACTTCGTCAGTAGGAATAGGCACGCTTGTGGTAAGCATTTCTGATGAGACTGATGTGGCAAGACGCTGAATAGAAGTAGCAAGAATATCTTTTGCTTTTCTATCTAGTTTTTCATTACCAGACACTTCGAGTTTTTGCATTCGCACTAGAATATCTTCTTCGTATTTTTTTTCTACAATACCAAAAAGTTCTTCTTTTGCTTTTTCCTCGGTTAGATTGGCGATTTTTTGTAATTCGCTTTGTCTTTCTGTTAAAAGAGCGTCAGCTTTTTCTTTTATTGTTTTTATTTCAACAACCTTTTGTTTTACATGCTCAACCTCTTTGTCTATGTCTACTTGTCTTTTATCTAGGAACTCCTCTTTTTTTATAATTCTGTCTTCTGCTTTTTTTATCTTTTCTTCTTTTTCTTTGTTCTCTGCGCGCGCTTCTTTTAGGGTTTGTTCGGCTTTCTCTTCCGCTTCGGTAATTACTTTTTGTGCTTGTTCTCTAGCTTTTAGTTCTGCTTGTTTTATAGAAAGCTCAACAGAACCTTTTTTGCCAAGAGCAATAATGAGTCGCAAAAAATATCCGAACGCGATGCCGATGATACCCATAAAGCCTGCAAAGAGCAGTGCTGATTTGAGTGGCATAATGTTTGGTAACAATATTGCTCGTAAATTTCTTGCATGAAAAGCAGAGGCTGTGTGCCTATGCTTAGGTTTTTGTGGCTCTAAATATGGTTTTTTCTTTACCTAAAGTCATTGTATCAAGAAATTCAAAAGCGATATTGTTTTAAATTAAAAATTTCAAATAAAGTGAACAATTTCATAATATAAGAAAATCGGAGGTTTGTCCATTTTGACACCACAGTCCCTGAAGTATATTGTTTTCTTCAGGCACAGTACGCCACAATTTAATTCAGTGTTCCAGCACTAAGTCACACCACCATCATAGGAGAATCGCCATGGGGGACAACAATCCCGAAGAAAACCTGAACCCGCGCTTGGTTTGCCCTGATTGTGGACACCGTCACTCAGACGAGAAGTCTGCAAGAGAGTGTGCAACCAGGCCGATTCAATCTCGGCTTGGCAAGCAGATCTGTCCCGTGGGGAGCACGATCATCTTTACGTCCGAGCCGGATGTGAAGGGGGACCGCAAAGAGGTCTCTGGCATCGTGCTTCGGCGCAAGGTTGAGCCGTGCACACACGTTCTCGTGTCGTATCGGGTGACCTATCCGAGGAATCCGAGAAAGCCAAACGTCTTTGACGGTGTGTGCAGTGTCTTGGAGGGGATCATTATTTCTTTTTCTCCTCCGACACAGGCGGAAACCAGCAAGAATGCTGAATAGATTGGCAAACCGCCGTCGCAAAGAGACCACTCTACGCGCACGAGCGGTTTCTTTGTTTATTTTTTTACTGATTACAGTACCTTGTCTATAATTCCGTACTTTTTCGCCTCTGCTGTGTCCATAAAATAGTCACGCTCCACATCTTTTTCTATTTGATCTAGTGGTTTACCTGTAGTGTCAGCAAGAATTTTATTTAATTTTGCTCGAGTTTTTAGTATTTGTCGCGCTGTGATCTCAATATCTGTTGCTTGTCCTTGTGCTCCACCCCAAGGCTGATGAATCATCACTTCTGCATTTGGTAGAGCAAGTCTCTTTCCTTTTTTTCCACCCGCGAGCAATATAGCTGCACCAGAAGCCGCGATACCGACGCATACTGTAGATACATCTGGTTTTATATGGTTCATTGTATCTAGCATTGCTAGAGTAGATGTGACAGATCCACCTGGAGAATTAATGTATAGTTGGATATCTTTTTTAGAGTCCTCTGATTCAAGGAAAAGTAGCTGGGCAATGACTATATTTGCCATGTGATCGTCTATGGGGCCACCCAAAAAAATGATGCGCTCTTTGAGTAGGCGAGAATAAATGTCATATGCTCGCTCCCCGAAGTTGGTTTTTTCAATAACTGTTGGTA
Source organism: uncultured Candidatus Saccharibacteria bacterium (assembly GCA_964441885.1). Taxonomy (GTDB): domain Bacteria; phylum Patescibacteriota; class Minisyncoccia; order Phycocordibacterales; family CALRHW01; genus SICJ01. Next base: position 16,961 of record CAYTVX010000008.1, on the reverse strand, counting down.
TCAACATATGTTTATTTATTTAATGATAAGACCCATATACTATAGCAAAATTTGTGTATAATCAAACGATATGAGATTACATAGATTTTTTGTAGGCGACATCCTGAGTGGACAAGTAGACGGGCAAAAAAAGCTCGTGATTTCTGATGAGGGTTTGGTTCATCAATGGCAAAAAGTTTTTCGCCTAAAGTCCGGTGACAACGTGGTACTTTTTGATGGCTCTGGCAGAGAATATACTTGTAAAATAGAAATGCTTTCAAAAGGGGGAGCTGAGGTGTCCGTGGGAGAGTCGCGTGCACTTCACTCGCCTAAAAAAGATGTGTGGCTGTGTGTCGCGCTAATAAAAAAAGACCATTTTGAGTGGGTGGTAGAAAAAGGCACTGAGCTTGGCGTAAATCATTTTGTGCCAGTGATGGCGGAGAGATCTGAAAAGAAAGATTTAAATATTGAGCGTCTCGCAAAAATTGCAAAAGAAGCAAGTGAACAGTCTGGTCGTGGGACCATACCCAAAATTCATGAAGTGACGACTCTTGAAAATATTTTTTCTGCCGGCACCAGTGCGATTTCTGATTTTCCTTCGCACAGAATATCTTTTGATTTGGAGGGCACAGCTTTTATTTCAGAAGACGTTGATGATGTGAAGCCCGTAGCTATTTTTATTGGACCAGAGGGTGGTTGGAGTGAAAAGGAGATTGATTTTTTTAAAAAGGAGGAAGTAGATCTGAAAACTTTGGGCGATCAGGTGCTCCGAGCGGAGACTGCGGCTGTTGCGACAGCAACTTTGTTTTTGTTGGGATAATTTTTATTCCTGTCCTTCTAGAAACTCAAGTACTTTTTCATTGAGTAGCATGCTTTCTACGTACATTCTCACTCGGTATCTGTCGGCATCTGCGTGATGTGAGATGATGTGATCCACCTCTTTTTTGATGGCTTCTTCCTCGGGTACAATTTTTTCTTCTGCTGCAATTTTCCCCAAAATGAGCTGTGTTTTTGCTCTTTTAATGGCGCTATCTCTCCATTCTTTTTTCATTTCTTCTTCTGTTTTCTTAAGGTGTTTTAGGTATTCTTCATATGTTAGTCCAGCGCGAGCGATGTCGTCTTTAAATTGCGCAAGCATTTTTTGAGTTTCTCCTTCAATCATTATTTCTGGTATTGCTATAGTAGTTTTTTCTACCAAAGCTTCTAAAATGGTGAGGCGTATTTTTTCTTTTGCGCGTATTTTTTTCTCTGCCATTGCGTTTTCTTTTATTTTTTCGCGCACTTCGTCTGCGGTTGTAAACTCGCCGAGCGATTTTGCAAACTCATCATCAAAAGCCGGAAGTTGTTCTTCTGGTGTATCTTTTGCTACTCTTGCTTTTCTAAGCTGTAGGACAATATCGTTAATTTCTTTTTCTTCTACTGTTGGTGTCTCTGCTTTTTTTTCTGCTTCCGCCACTTCTTTTTTCGCAATAGATTTATAGTCTGGTAATTTTATTTCGGGCATTATCGCTGTGTTTATTTTAAAACCAAGCGGACTTTTTTCTGCAATTTTTGTGATTGTAACTTTTGGATTGCCGATGGCTTTTATTGAATGATCAGTGATGATACTCCAGTATTGTGAGTCTAGAGCTTCTTGCGCGGCATTCTCGAGTATTCTGATACTGCCAAAGCGTTCAATTACCATATTTTCTGGTGCGAATCCTTTTCTAAAGCCAGGAAGCTCAGCGTTTTCTACAAGTTTTTTTACAGCGCTTTTTCGGTGTTCTTCAAAGTGTTCTGCGACTATTTCACCCTCTATTTCTACCTCAGAGTTATCTAGATTAGATATTTTTATATTGGCGTATTTTTTCTCGTCTTTTTTCATACTTTTTGGCTAATTAGGTTTTTAGTTTATATGCAACCCGCTTTGTTTGCAAGCAAAAAACCCGCAGTTTGCGGGTTTTTTCAGTTTTAAATTTTAATACTTTTTACTCGCTTACTCCTGCATCAATACTTCCTAAGTCTGTAGCGTTTAGGTCTGCTTCTATAGAATCTATACTATCTGAAGAACTTTGTGTTTGAAGTTGCTGTGTTTGTGCATCGGTTGATGTTTCTTGTGTTCCATTTGTTTGTGATGTGGTATCTACTGGGACATTCATCATTGATTTTTCTGTCCTTTGTCCCCAGAAATACAGACTACCCACAACGATGATTGCAATAATAACAACGAGTCCAATGACTGGCCCCAATGGTGTTTTTTTGTGTGAATCAATCGTTGTGTTTATTGTCGGGCCCGCTGTATAGCTTGGTACAACAGGGCTAGATGCGACTGGGGTAGATGTTTCACTCGGAGTCATTGTCGGAACTTGTGTATTTGTTTCGTTTTGTGTTTCCATTTGTTTGTTTGTTAGTTTGTTATAACATTACCAGTTTTAGGGGTTTCGGTTTTCTCTCTGCTGTCACGGTCTACCTTGAGTGCTTGTATTGCTAAAAGTAATTCTGTACGAATATTTTGAAGTGCTAGACGAATATCTATTGCTCGTACTCTTGTAGCAGGCTCTTTTGTTTTTTCTGATCTTTGTGCAACCCAAGTATTTACTGTGGTTCTTACTGTTGTGATGTAAGTTTGCGCTTGGGCAACGTGTTTTTCTGCAATTGAAGTGTTTCCACCATCTGCTTTTACTGTTTTAATTCTTGAGTTGATGCGTTCTATGAGCTGTGAAAATCTTTCCATTGCAGCCTCTATTCTTTTTTGGAAAAGTTGGTGCGCTAAAGGTACAGAGCCATCTGGATTTAGGTTTTTCTTTACATTTCTATCAAAGCTGTCGTCGGTAGGTACCGCTGATGTATTTGATATTGGCGCTATGTTTGTCGTAGACAAGCCCGCACCTGGAGGAGCTATTTGCGTTGTGGGATAGTTGCGCATTTGTGCACCAGATTGTGCAAAAGTTGCGTGCGTTGGTAATAAAAGAAATGCGAACACAAACAAAATCAGTATTTTTATATGTTTTGTCATTTTGAAGGTTTTTACTTAGTAATTTGAAACGATTTTTCGTCTATACATTACAAGACGAATACAATCTCTTCTAATTACATTATACAAGTAAAAAACAAAATAAAAAACACCTTACTTACTAAATTTCTGCTTATATAGCTCTATTCCTCTTGCAAAAGCTTCCACTGCTTTGTCTTTTCCATGAAAGCCGTTTACAGAAACTTCTTTGTTTTGTAGTTTTTTGTATGTTGAAAAGAAATGCTCCATTTCTTTTATAGTGTGCTTATTTACATCAGCCAAGTCTTTTACTTCATTCCATCGTGGATCGTCTACTGGCACTGCTATGATTTTTGAGTCTGACTCACCACTATCTGTCATGTCCATGATTGCCACAGGTCGTACTCGCACCAAAATACCTGGCATAAGTGGATATGTAGTGAGTACTATGACGTCTACGGCATCTCCGTCATCCCAAAGTGTTTGAGGAACAAATCCATAGTCAAAAGGGTAATCTTGAGAAGAGTGTAGTACTCGGTCGAGAGCAATCATTCCAGTCTCTTTGTCTATCTCATATTTATTTTTTGAGCCTTTGTTGATTTCAATAATAGTATTTATTGAGTCTTCTTTTCCAGCTGTGATATCGTGCCACAAATTCATATTTGTTTTTTGTTATAGCGCAGAAGCGCTCTTGATAAATTAAGCTTGTCCCTCTTCAGAATCAGCTACTTGCTCACCTTTTACAGACTGTATGTCTATTTTCCATCCAGTGAGCTTTGCTGCTAGACGTACATTTTGTCCACCTTTTCCAATAGCTAGAGATTGCTGGTCTTCTGATACTTGTACCACAGCTTTTTTTTCTGTTTCGTCTATAGATACAGAAATAACTTTTGCTGGAGAAAGTGAATCCTCAACAAACTTTTTAGGATCTGCTGACCATTCTATAATATCAATTTTTTCGCCACCTAGCTCGCTCATGACTGTGCTTACTCGCACACCACGCTGACCTACCATAGAGCCGACAGGGTCAATATGATCATCTGTAGACGATACTGCTATTTTTGTACGAGCACCTGCTTCACGTGCGACAGATTTTACCTGTACTACACCAGCACCTATTTCTGGAGTCTCGACTTCAAAAAGCTTTTGTAAAAACTGAGGATGTGAACGAGAAAGTCGTAAAAAGATGCCTCGAGGAGTTTCTTCTACTCTATATAGATAAGCACGTACACGCTCTCCTTGAGAATATCGCTCTCCTGGGATTTGGTCTTCGTATGAAAGGATGCCTGTAGCTCGTCCCATGTCTACGAAAATAGCGCCACGTTCCATTCGCTGGACTGTGCCGTTTACTATAGTACCTTCCTGTTTTCCGTACTCACCGAGCACTGCTGTCTTTTCAGCTTCGCGGATTTTTTGGATGATGACCTGCTTTGCTGTCTGAGAAGCGATGCGTCCGTAGTCGTCATGTCCTTCTAGAGGGAAGACCATTTCTTCGCCGAGTGCGACGTCTTTTTTGATTTTCTTTGCGTTGTCTAGGAGAATGTGATGTTCTGGATTGAAAATATCTTTTTCTTCTGCTTCTGCACGTTCAAAATCCACTTCGCCGTCTTCGTCTGGGATGATGACAGTAGTATCATCAACAACGATTTTTACCTGTAAAAAGTCAGTTTTGCCTGAGTTTATATCAAATTTAGCGCGAACAATCTGGCCTTTTTCGCCGTATTCTTTTTTGTACGCAGTAGCTAGGGCCATTTCTATAGCCTCAATTATTTTTTCTTTTGGAATACCTCGTTCTTCTTCAAGTTGATGGAGAACAGAGTGAATTACTTTTAAATCTAACATTGTTTTTATTAATTATTTCTAAAAAATTTAAAAAAATGAGCTCGCCGTGGGCGAACTTCAATACAGATACAATAGCAAAATTTGTCAGTGAAGTCAAGTTGTGAGTTTCTTTGTAGTTTTTTCGTTTACTATTGTGATATAATTTCTTTTAGTATTAATCTTTTTGCAATCTTTTATATGGTAAAAAACATAAAGGGAATTATTAGGAATAAACCACTTTTGTTTTCTGCGGTGGTGATAGCGATTTTAGTTGCTGGTTTGGTATGGGTAGCTCATGTGCCGGGAGTAGAAGCTACTAGTGGGCCCACTCTTGGTGTGTGTCAGGGTAATTATGTTGCTCAGCCTGGTGGAGGTGCTTGTGCCAACAACTCTCAATGTGCTTCCGGTACTTGTAATGGTGGTCATGGCGCAAATGCTTCTTGTGGTTCGTGTCAGGGACCAGTGGTTGACGACGGTCCAGGTGCATGTTCAGATGCTGCAGATCAATGTTCTAGCGACGCTGAGTGTGGCAATGATCAGCCATACGGTACTCCAGCATGGCTAGCTTTGCCACACTGTGCCCCAGTGAGCACTGGGGGTTTTGATGGGTGTACTCATTTAGAGTGTGTGCCTGGTGGGGGTAGTTCGTGTACTGTCTTTTTGCCAGCACCTCCTTCAAATAACAATGGAGCATTAGAAGACACTATTTCTTGGGATTTATCTTCTGCTTCACTCGGTGTTTATCAGATGGAACTGACGGTATTGGCTACAGCTTTAAACGGAACAGGTGATGAGCATCAATTAAAAGTGGTTCTCGGTAGCCAGGTGAATGACAGTGGAAATCCACAGCAAGATATGACAGATGTAGACTATCCACTCTACCCCACAACATATGGACAGGTTGGTGCTCCTGTGTGGAACGAAGGTTCTGGCAGGTTTGATAGAATAGACGGAGCCAATCATCAAGGACCTTTTGCTATTGGGGATCAGTATAATTATCCTTATGAAGGTCAGGAAGTGGTAATTGGAATAAGAAATTATGATAGTTGTCAGGGAATTTTTGGACCGTGGGTTTTAATGAGGGTGACCCCTCCTCCACCTACCGGCCCTACTGGCCAGTGTACTGGTACGGGACCAGGTGCCAATGAATCTGCTTGTGCTGGTGATTCTACTACCGATACAGATTTGCCTTGGCAGGTGGTGTCTAGCTGTACTGCTGGTAGACAGTGTGAAATGACTTGTAATTCAGGGTACACAAATCAAAACGGTTCGTGTGTGTTGGTACAAACTCATTCATGTACAGGGCCTCAGCCAGCAGGGACACAGATTTGTCCTGATGATACAAATGTTTCTGTAGATACTCCATGGAAAGTTGTGTCGTCTTGTACTATTTTGGATAAATGTGAAGTATTTTCTAGTGCTCCTGAAACAGGAAACGTCTATGGATATGCTTGGTCAGAAAATGTTGGTTGGATTCAGATGAATAATTGTAAAGATGAGAAAAATAATACTACTGGTGCGCTGGTACACGATGGTTTTGCTGATGTTGGAAGTTGTGGCGACAACAATTATGGTGTGAGAATAAATAATACGAACAACAGTAATCCAGCTCTTGTTCCTGCCGGCCCCGGTACAATGACTGGAAGTGCTTGGTCAGAAAATGTTGGTTGGATTAAATTTGGAGGTTTCGCTGCAAATAGTTTTCCTGTCGGTGGCAACGGTACTTTTAATGGAAATGCAGAATTGCTTGCTGATGGGGGCACAGAGGCCACTTTCCGTGGTTGGGGCAAAGCTTTTTGGGGTGACACTAGTTCTGGCTGGGATGGTTGGTTGAGTCTTGCGGGCACACAGCATCCTTCTGGTCCGACTCATACAGATGGAGCTGCTGGGGTTACATATGATAAACCATCAGCTCGTATAGTGGGATATGCTTGGGGTGGAGAAGTGCTAGGCTGGGTTAATTTTTCTAATGTTACATATGGTGCTCCAGTCAATAATTTTGGGTATCATTTAAATGCTGTGCCAAATCAAGTCAATGTGATGGTGAATGGTTCCGCTAATACAAATATTGAACTTACTCTTGATTATGGTGTTTCTCAGACAGTAACACTTACAACATCAGTTCCTAAGTCTACTCCTATTTCTGCTACATTTAATGCTGGTAGTACTTGCGTACCAACATCCGCACCAACACCTTGTACAAAAGTACTCACTATTTCAGCAAGTAACGGTGCTGTGGGACCATATACCGTAACGGTAACGGGTACAACACCGGGATTGTCAGACAAAAAAGCCACAATCACAGTGTACATTCTTGGATTAGATGGGGGTGGAGATGGTGATGGTGGCGGAGGAGGAGGTGGATCTGCACCAACGGTATCTTGTGATGTGGCGGGCAGTCCTCCTTATCTTGTAAATCATCCGGTGACTTGGATATCATCAAATATTACATGTGACTCCGGACCCTGTTCTTTCTCTTGGACTGGCGAGCCTTTTATTTCTGGAAGTGGAACTACTCTTACAAAAACCTATTCCACTACTGGTATAAAAACAGCCACACTTAAAATAACTGATACCAACGGACTTTCTACTAGTTGTAGTCCAGCTGCACAGGCGGCAATTATAGTGCAACCAAACATTAATGAATTTTAAATAAAAAAATATGGATTATTCAAACAACACAACGCCAACAGCTACACAGATGCCAGCACCTGCGCCTGTGTCTGTGCCACCACAAAATCATCGTAAGATAAAAATGGTTTTGATTTTTGTGGCTTGCCTTATTATTTTGGTTGCGATTATAACTTTGTTTAAAGAAAAAATTATAAAAACAAATCAGATTTCACCCGAAGAAAAGATTCTTCAGGGAATGACCGCTACTGGTCCATCCACTCTAACCAAAGAAGAGACGGCTAGGATGCAGAAGACAATGTCGAGTAGTGGAAAGAGTACACTTACAGAAGAGCAAATGATTATGATACAAAAGACAATGAGTGCGCAATAAATTTATTAGTTTAATATTATAAAATAAAAAAATATTATGAAGCAGTCAAAGAAAGAAATATTAAATGGTTTGAAAATCGTAATTCTTGCAATTATTTTGAGTACAGTTACAAGTATCGCTGGCGCATGGACCAACCCGCCTACAGGAAGTCCACCAGGTTGTAGCAATCCAGCTATTCCTGGTTGTAATGCTCCTCTCAACGTAAGTTCTGCTGCTCAATCAAAAATTGGAGGTTTGGTATTGGGTACTGGGTCTGTATCTGGAATGGGACTTTGGGTAAAAAATGGCAACGTGGGTATAGGTAATTCTGATGACGCAACATCAAAGCTTGATGTGAATGGAGATATTCGAGTGCGAGGTAGCTCCAACAGTATTCCGGGAAGCGGAAAGGTTTTAACAGCGAAAGATGCAACTGGTCTAGCAACTTGGGAGGCTGTGACGGCTTTGTGTCATCCGTCTAACATAACGGATGATGTACGATGTGGATGGGCGGCAGCAAACAGTGGTACTGGAAACGGTGTATGGCGCGCAGTAAATTGTGTTCGTGGAGATCAAACCGCTCTTGCAACATATTTACGATATCAGGGTGGTAAGTGGCAGTATCAACACTGGAATGGTGGCACCGCAGGATATTCAGATTGCGCAAATAGCCCTCTTGGTATTGGTTCAGTTTTGATTATGAGAATCAGTTCATAATTTTGTTTTAATAAATTAAAAATTTTCAAAACACTTATCCACTGCGGATAAGTGTTTTGTTTTTTGCTATACTTATAGTGAGTAAAAATTCTATATATGCACATTGAAGAAAAACAATTTAAAGATTTCGTTTTAGACACAGGACTTGTATCCAAAGCAGATTTTGCTGAAGCAGAAAAAGAAGCAAAAGATAACGATACAGATATTGGTGATGTGCTTGTGAGCAAGGGAAAGGTGGGGGAGGATGATTTGCGTAAAATTCAAGCCAATATTTTGGGTATTCCTTTCGTAGATTTAAAAGGTCAGAAGCTAGATTTTGATGTGCTCGCTCTTATTCCAGAGCCGATTGCTCGCAATCACAATATAGTAGGTTTTAAAAAAGTTGCTGGTGGGCTTGAGGTGGCAATGCTCGACATCGCAGATATTACTGCGATTGATTTCGTAAAAAAGAAAGTGGGGCTAAAGATTCTTCCTCGCCTTACAGACAATGAATCCATGAAGAGCGCTCTTTTGCAATATCAGAAAAGTCTGAAGGCAGAATTCGGTGACCTTATTCAAAAGGAATCAGTTTCTATAAAAGCTATTGCTGATGGCGGAGAGACCGAAGACGTTTCTGAAAGTGATTTAAAAAAACTCGCCGAAGATATGCCTGTGGTACGTATCGTAGATACGCTTTTGAAGCACGCTATCATTCAAAATGCATCTGATATTCACATTGAGCCACTTGAAAGTCAGGTAATAGTGAGATATCGAATTGACGGTATGCTCCACGATGCCATGACACTTCCTAAAAATATTGCTCTGAGTATTACTGCACGTATAAAAGTGCTTTCAAATCTAAAACTAGATGAAAAGCGTTTGCCTCAAGACGGTCGTTTTAAAATAGATATGAATAATGAGAAAGTTTCTTTCCGTGTATCCACTCTGCCTATTTATTATGGAGAAAAGACCGTAATGCGTTTGCTACGAGAAACAGCTTCTGGTTTTACGTTAGAAGTTTTGGGTTTTCACGGGCAAGCTTTAGAGCAAATTCATAAAGCGATGAATCAAACTACAGGAATGATTCTCACCACGGGCCCCACTGGTTCTGGAAAAACCACAACACTATATACAATGCTCGATATTTTAAATACTCCAGATGTAAATATTTCAACCATTGAAGATCCAGTAGAGTATCAGATGAACAGAATAAATCAGACACAAGTAAAATCTGAAATTGGTTTGACATTTAGCAACGGTTTGCGAACACTCGTGCGACAAGACCCCGACATTATCATGGTGGGAGAAATCCGCGACGGGGAAACAGCTTCTTTGGCTGTAAACGCCTCACTTACAGGACATCTTGTGCTTTCTACTCTCCACACCAATTCTGCAGCGGGCGCTATACCTCGTCTTATGGATATGAAGGTAGAGCCATTTTTGATCGTGTCTACGCTTAACGTCGTAATTGCTCAACGTCTTGTGCGAAAGCTTACAGAAAAAAAGGAAAAATACTTTCTCACTTCTGCTGAGGTAGAAACCTTAAAGAAAACAGTTGACCTTGATCGTGTTTTAAAATTTTTGAAAGAGGAAAAGATTGTTGAGGGCAAGGTGACATGGGAAAAGATTCCTTTATATAGAGCAAAGAGCGGTGTAAATCCTGAGGAGGCCTTTAGTGGTCGTGTGGGCATTTACGAAGTGTTCAAGGTGTCTCCTGCAATAAAAGAGCTTGTGATGCAGGGTAAGACAGATAAAGAAATAGAAAAGCAGGCAAAAGATGAGGGCATGCTTTCCATGATTGAGGATGGTATTTTTAAGGCAGTGCAGGGACAGACTACTATAGAAGAAATACTACGTGTGGTTTCAGAATAATTTTTTATTTTAACTTTATGCCAATATTTAATTTTAAAGCAGTAAAACCTTCTGGAGAAAAGTATGGGGGCGAGCGCGAAGCAGCGAGCAAGTCTTCTCTGTATCAACAAATCAAACTTGAAGGCGACACGGTAACTTTTGCTGAAGAGGGAAAAGTGAAAGCTGGTTTTTTTAGCAATATTCACATAGGAGCATTTTTTGGCCGAGTAAAAATGGTGGACAAAATAATGTTTGCTAGAAATCTAGGCGTGATGATTGAAGCTGGTTTGCCTATGGCACGTGCACTTTCTGTGATGGAGAGGCAGGCAAAAAATAAAAAATTTAAAAAAGTGATTGGAGAGCTTAATGCTGATATTGGAAAGGGAAGTGCCCTTAGTGAAGCCATGGGTAAACATCTTGATGTTTTTTCTTCGCTCTTTGTTTCAATGGTAAAATCTGGTGAAGAGAGTGGTAGCGTAACGCAGTCACTAAAAGTGGTTTCTTCTCAGTTGGAAAAAGCTTATCAGCTCACCAAAAAAATTCGTGGAGCGATGATTTATCCGATCATTATTTTTTCTATAATGATTATTATTGGTGTGCTGATGCTTATTTATCTTGTGCCTACACTTACGGCGACTTTCAAAGAATTAAAAGTTGAGCTACCTATTTCTACGCAGATAGTGATTTTGTTATCTGATTTTTTAAAAAATAATATTATTTTGTGCTTACTTGGTGTGATTATTATTGGTGTTTCTTTTTATCTGTCTGCAAAAACTGCTCGTGGCAAAAGACTCCTTGATACATTTGTGCTTCATGTGCCGCTTATCTCTGGAATTGTAAAAAACGTAAATTCTGCCCGTACAGCCAGAACCCTTTCTTCACTCCTCTCTTCTGGTGTTGACGTGCTTGTAGCCATTCGTATCACACAGCAAGTTATTCAAAATTCTTATTACAAAACAGTACTCAAATCTGCAGAAGCAAATATAGAAAAAGGTGACCCAATCTCCAATATCTTTTTGGAAAACGAAAAACTCTATCCTGTTTTTGTGGGCGAAATGGTGAGCATCGGAGAAGAAACAGGAAAACTTTCTGAAATGCTTTCAAACGTAGCAACTTTTTATGAAGACGAGGTCGATCAAAAAACAAAAGATATGTCGACCATTATAGAGCCGTTCCTTATGGTTTGTATTGGTATTGGTGTGGGATTTTTTGCAATTTCAATGCTCGGGCCGATGTATTCTCTTGCTGATGCGATTTAAAAAAA
>CAYTVX010000008.1:1490-5296 GCA_964441885.1 uncultured Candidatus Saccharibacteria bacterium | reverse complement strand
ACAACCGTGCGAAACGTGGACGACCCCTTCGATGGACAGATTGGTCAGTCTCCAAATGATCTTTCTCCAGCCGATTACAAGATCGTTGAAGTAGATGTGTCTTGTGATACTTGTAAAAATTTCACTCCAATGAGTGTAACTTCTAAAATTGCTCCCAAAAATCTTGAGACCGCTTCTACTAATGGTGCGCTATTCGTTCAAGTGATTGATGCAAATGGTCAGCCAGTAGAGGGTGCTGATGTTCACATTTTAAATAAAGCTCCAAATCCAGACTTGGTGATAGATGATGTTACAAATGCACAAGGCATGCTTCAAATTGTGGATGTTCCACCGGGTGTAAATGTTTATGAAATTACAGTTTCAAAAGATGGGTACACTAGCGACCAGACCTATCTTTCGGGTGCTGTAGGCAATCCAAATCCACTCAAGCCACACGCTACAGTAGCTCTTCAGCAGGTGACAGCCATTACTTTTGTTATAGATTATGTAAGCACAATTAAGTTTTCGAGTATTACTGCATTGTGCGCCCCGATTTCTTCTATAGATTTTTCACTCGCTGGGTCTAGACTTATTGGTACAAGCCCTGATACAAAAAAATATAGTGCAAGCCATACCACCAACTCTTCTGGTAAAAAAACAGTTTCAGATATGCAGTGGGATACTTACACCATTACACTTACTGACCCCTCTTATGATTTGGTGGGTGTAAATCCACTCAATCCATTTGATGTTATTCCAGGTGCAACACAAGATGTAGATTTGATAGTTGCTCCAAAAAATACAAAAAGTTTATTGGTGTCTGTGCGTGATGCAAGCACACTTCTTCCGGTATCTGATGCAGAGGTTACTCTTTCACTTAATCCTTTTACAAAAACACTTACCACAGGTCAGGGTTTTTCTTCACAAACAGACTGGTCTGGGGGAAGTGGACAGGACGCCATGTCGGATGGCACTAGGTTTTTTTCTTCAGATGGTAATTTAGATATAAATAATCCCGTTGGAGAACTAAGATTAAGAAACGTGTTTGGTGTGTATCCTCCAGCCGGTAGCTTGATTAGTTCTACTTTTGACGTTGGTACAACAAGTAATTTTAGTAAAATTGTATGGGAGCCAATAGATCAGCCAGCAGAAACAGGTACGCCAAATGTGCGATTTCAGGTTGCTACCAATAACGATGGTACAACATGGAATTTTGTTGGACCAGATGGTACGAATGGTTCTTTTTATTCAACATTAAACTCAGATCTTTCTTCTGTGCACGGGGGAAATCAATTTCTTCGTTACAAACTTTTTCTAGATACAATTAATACCGCATTTACCCCAAACGTATCACAGATTTCATTTACCTACACTTCAGATTGCGTTCCTCCTGGACAGACACTATTTTCAAATCTGGATGCTGGCACCTATACACTTGAAATTTCAAAAGCTGGATATGAAGACATAAGCGTAGATGTACCTATATCTTCCAACTGGCAACAGTATGACGCAACTTTTTTACCAGAATAAAAAAATGTTATATAAAAAAAATATTTTTAATAGGGGGGTGACACTTATAGAGCTTGTTGTTGTAGTAGCGATTGTTGCGGTTGTTACTATCGCAATAACCACCTTTCAAAAAGATGTTTTTTCACTTAACGCTAGTCTGCAGGGAAGCTTAAATGCACAGCTTGAGGGTAGTCATGTAATGAGGAAAATGGTGGGAGAGCTTCGCTCGGCTTCACCGTCGGGCGCTGGTGCATATCCAATAGCACAAGCCGCAACAAGTACTGTTACATTTTATGCTGATATTGATGATGATAATTTAAAAGAAAAGGTAAGATATTTTATGCAGGGCAAGCTTCTTAGACGAGGCATAACCGAACCCACAGGTAACCCAACAGTGTATACTTCCACAGAAAAAATAGAGACGCTTGTGTCTGATGTGATAAATACAAACGTACAACCAATATTTTATTATTATGATTCCACCTATAATGGAGTGAGTGGTGCAGCTCTTACTGTTCCTATCAACGCACTCTTGGTTCGCCTAGTAAAAATAAACGTTATAATTGATAGAGATGTAAATCGTCCACCTGGTCCCATTACAGTTACTTCTCAGGTGTCGCTACGAAATATTAAAGATAATCTATGAGTATTTATAAAAATAAAAAATTTGGTTTCCTAATAATCCAGTCACTCGTTTTTGCATCAATCGCTATTTTAGTTATGGGAGCTCTCGTGTCTTGGGGTGGTTCAAATTTAAAACTCGCAAGAAATTCTGTATATAGAGAGCAAGCGATACAAATAGCTGAGGCGGGAATAGACTACTATAGGTGGCATTTGGCACATGCACCTCAGGATTATAAAGATGGTACTGGTCAACCTGGTCCGTATACCCATGTGTTTAATGATAAAGATGGTAATCGGATTGGAACTTTTGTGCTTACTATTACACCTCCTCCAACCGGTTCAACCGTTGTAAAAATTCGCTCTACTGGAAATGTGGACTCAGATTCAAATGCTTCGCGTACTATTGAGTCACAGCTTGCCATAGCTTCTTTTGCAAAGTTTGCTTTTGTTTCAAGCAGTGATATGCGTTTTGGAGCAGGTACTGAAGTGTTCGGACCAATTCATTCAAACGGGGGAATTCGTTTTGATGGTTTGGCTCACAACATTATTTCAAGTGCACTCGCAAGCTATGATGATCCAGATCATGATGAATCCGGCACAGATCCACTTGAGTTTGCTGTGCATACACACGTGAGTCCTACAGATCCCTTGCCACCCACAGCTATGCCTGCCAGAGCGGATGTATTTGAAGCGGGCAGACAGCTTTCTGTGCCCGCTGTAGATTTTACAGGCCTGACTTCTGATTTGGCACAAATAAAAACAGATGCTATTGCCAGTGGAAGATATTTTGGTGGCTCTGGAGCACTTGGGTATAGAATATTGTTTAATCCAATCAACGGTACTGATACGTTTTCTTTGTATCGTGTGAACACGCTTCGTTCTGCACCTAGTGGTTGTACCAACACACAAAATCAAACCGGTTGGGGAACGTGGAGCATTGGTACCTCTGGGGGTTCTCAAACTTTAATAGGCACATACAATATTCCTTCCAACGGACTAATTTTTGTAGAGGATAATTTATGGGTTGAGGGGACTATTAGTAATACTCGTGTGACGGTTGCTTCTGGGAAATTTCCAGATAACCCATCCACACGTACGAGCATTACCATCAATGAAGATTTAAATTATACAAATGTAGATGGCACTGATGTTATTGCTCTTATTGCACAGAATAATATAAATGCGGGTATGGCTAGCGCTGACATTTTAGATATTGATGCAGCGCTTATTGCACAAAATGGTCGTATTGGAAGATACTATTACAACACTAGCTGTAAGTCTGGCGGTACCAATTGGTATGTCAGAAATACTATAAATCTTTACGGAATGCTTGCCACCTATGGCAGATATGGATTTGCTTATACAGACAACACCGGCTATACAACAAGAAATATTATTTACGATGCAAACCTTCTATATGGTCCACCACCTAGTTTTCCTCTCACCTCAGATCAGTACACGATACTTTCTTGGGAGGAGACAGAATAGGGGGGTTTTGTGATAAAATAGGGCAATGGCAAAAGTAACAAAAAGGAAGAAATTGGTTGTGGGAAATTGGAAAATGAATCCTCAAAGTATAGAGGAGTCACGTAAAATCTTTGCGGGTATTAAAAGAGTTGCTGGTAAGGTAAAAAATGTTGATGTGGTGGTTTGTCCGCCATATGTGCATATTAGTTTGTTAGCTAAGTCTTCTG
>CAYTVX010000008.1:0-1390 GCA_964441885.1 uncultured Candidatus Saccharibacteria bacterium | reverse complement strand
GTGTGGGCAATAGGCAAAAGCTATGGCAATGCTATGGCTGGAAAAGATGTGCAAGAAATTTCTATTTTTATTAAAAAAGTACTTGCTGATATTTACGGAAAAGATGAATCATCAAAAAATCTAATTTTATATGGTGGGGCGGTGGCACCAATAAATGCAAAGGATATTATTGAATCTGGACAGATAGATGGATTTTTGGTGGGGCGGCAAAGTTTGGAGTCGGCTAGTTTTGGAGAAATTATTGAAATAGTAAGCTCAGCAAAATAAAAATGGATTTACTTTCTATGAAAGAAATGGGTGATATCTCTGGTAAAAAGGTACTGGTTCGCCTTGATTTAAATGTGCCGATAAGTGATGGTGTAGTAGTAAATGATTTTCGTATTAGAAAATCTTTGCCAACACTAGAATTTTTGCAATCTCGAGGTGCAAAAATCATCATTATTAGCCATTGTGAGGGAAAAGATTCAAAAACGCTCAAACCAGTTTTTGATTATTTAAAAGACAGATTACCTATTTCTTTTGTTGAAACTTATGTGGATGAAAAAACTGTACAGGCAGTAGATAGTCTTAAAAATGGCGAGATTCTTTTGTTTGAAAATTTGAGGATTTATGATGGTGAAAAAGGAAATGATCCAACTTTTGCTAAGTCACTTGCGGGATTAGCTGATTTTTATATAAACGAAGCTTTTTCTGCATCACACAGAGAGCATGCTTCTATTGTCGGTATCCCAAAATATTTACCGGCATATATGGGTTTACTTTTTCAAAGTGAAATAGAAAATCTTTCAAAAACATTTAATCCGCCACGCCCATTTTTATTTATTCTTGGTGGCGCAAAGTTTGATACAAAACTTCCTCTTATAAAAAAGTTTTTGAATATTGCAGATGCTATTTTTGTGGGTGGTGCACTGGCAAATAATTTTTTTAAGGAGCTTGGTTATCCAGTCGGCGCTTCTGTAGTATCAGGTGGTGAATTTGGTTTAAAAGAAATGATGGAGAGTAAAAAAATAGTTTTACCTGCTGACGTGGTGGTGAAGGGGGAAGATGATGTGGTAATAAAATTTCCACAAGAAGTGAAGGAAAATGATGTGATACTTGATGTTGGATCGGAGACGATTATTAATTTAGGAGAAATGGTGAACTCTGCAAAATGTATTCTTTGGAATGGTCCACTTGGTAATTTTGAAATCGGTTTTACACAGGGTACAGTGGAGCTCGCAAGTAAGATATCTGATAGTTCTGCTCTGTCTGTGGTGGGTGGAGCTGATACTCTTTCGGCGATTGCTTCTCTTGATATTGAAAATAAATTTAATTTTGTTTCCTCTGGTGGTGGCGCGATGCTTGATTTTCTTGCAAACGGCACACTTCCTGGAATTGAAGCTTTGAAAAA
>CAYTVX010000007.1:0-24904 GCA_964441885.1 uncultured Candidatus Saccharibacteria bacterium | reverse complement strand
CCCATACCCAAAGCGAGTCCGGAATATATTTCTGGATCTAGTCCTGCCATTTTGAGTACTTCTGGATGAGCAAGGCCGGCCTCAAAGACTTCTATTTCTTTTCCATCGACGCCCGCGTAGACTTCGATGCCGTCGATAGTGTAAGGATGCTTTGCTTCATACACGATCATTTTTGCATCAGGGCAAGCAGCTTCAAAAACAGTGCGCGCGAGCTTTAGCAAATCCTCTCTGTTTACATTTCCATATTTTTTATTTTCTTGCAGAGTCCATACATCTATCTGATGAAAAACGTCGAGGTGGCGCGGATCTATAACATCGCGTCTGTATACAAGCCCTGGCAAAACAAAAGTCTGACGATCTATTTCGCCCGCTGTTGCCACCTTTTTAAATGTCGACGGAATGAGCGCTGATGTATGAGTGCGTAGTACGTGATCCCCATCTGTGTATCTGGTGTATGTAGAAGATCTTCCCGGATTGCCAGGAGTAAAAAGGAGGCTATCGAAATTGTCTTTTGCTTCTACGTTTGCGTCGCCTCGGATGATATTTATTTTAGGGAAATTATTTTCTTCGAGTTTTTTTACGACTTGATCATATACCTTGCCAATAATATTTCTCTCTTCGCCTTCTGATGTAGGCAAAGTCAGGTCTTTTACAGACAAAAGCTTAGCAATAGTCTCAGGCGAAGACGCCTCAAACTTGAGCTGCATAGGCAAGTCGGGATTTTCGCGGGCCACCTCTATTTTTGCTTTTTCTAAACTAGTCATTGGAAATTTGTGGACCCTATCGGATTCGAACCGATGACCTCCTCATTGCAAATGAGGCGCTCTACCAACTAAGCTAAGGGCCCTTTAGTTACGCGGTTTATTATATGGAAGAAACCCCATAAAATCAAGGATTGAAAGACATTATCTCCTCAACGCAAGCGTTAGTACATGATCTAAAAATTCATGGAATTCACAACCAGCGGCACGTAACGCTTTTGGTAATAAAGACTCTGCGGTGAGACCCGGTAAAGTATTTGTCTCAAGAATATAAATACCATCTGGCGCAACAATAAAATCTGAACGAGAGTAATGTCGCAAACCGAGTGCCTTGTGTGCTTTCACAGCAAACTCTTGTATTTGTGCTGTCTCTTCTGAAGTAAAGTTGCCTGGACATATTTCTTTTGTTTGTCCGCCATATTTTGCATCATAATCAAAAAAAGCACTGTCCATTGGTTTTATAATTTCAATTGGAGAAAAAGCGTACGTCTCATTTGAGTTTCTTGCACTATCCAATACCGCACAAGTGGCTTCTCTACCATTTATAAATTCTTCTACGATGACGGAGTCAGAAAATTCAAAAGCTTTTCTTACGGCTTTTGAAAAATTTTCCCAAGTTTCTACAATTGAAACCCCAATCGAAGATCCACCAGTATTTGGTTTTACGATAAGTGGTTTTTTTAAATGTGCAAAAACTCCAAAAAGTCTGGAATCAAGATTTTCATCACGACGAATGACCTGATGATAAGCTGTTTTAATTTCGTGTTTTTTAAATAAACTCTTTGATAAGTGTTTATTCATACCCATAGACGAAGCAAGTGCACCAGATCCCGTATACGGCACACCAAACGTATCAAGTATTTGCTGAACTTTACCGTCTTCACCAAAATCACCATGAAGTGCATTGAAAATCACATCAAAATTTCTAATAATTTTATCGGGAGATTTTGCTATACCATCAAGATGCCATACTCCAGATTTATCAATAAAAATATCTTTCGCATGATATTTACTAGGCAGGTTTTTTAAAACATTATTTCCAGTTTGCAAAGATACTTCGTATTCTCCAGACGGTCCACCACGCAACACACCAACTTTTATTTTTTCATCAGAAGGGTTCATGAAAATATTATAGCAAAACTTCAGAAAAACATCTCTCTAAAAATCTTTTCTTCTTATTTTCCGGTGAAAGGCTATGGCAAAACGGTGCGCTTCGCTGTTTACGAGCAAAATAGATTTGCCATGATTTTCGATGATTCCTTTTTCGCCAATGATTTCACGAGCTTTGTGACGTTCATCTTTTACGACTGAAACAAGGTCTATGTTAAATCCCCTTTCATTTAGCACAGCTTGTGCGGCATTTATTTGAGCCTGAGCACCGTCTACTACGATGAGATTTGGAAGTGGCCACTCTGCATGCCCGAGTCTACGAGTCAAAATTTCTTTTAGCGCCGCAGTATCATTTATTCCTGGATTTATTTTTATTTTAAATTTTCTGTATTCTGATTGTACGGTCTGTCCGTCCTCCACTACGGTCATCACGCCGACTACATTTGTGCCGTTTAGATGGGCGACGTCATATGCTTCGATGCGGAAATTGCCGTTTAGATTTCCGTCCAAATTTTCGGAAGAATTTTCTGTTGGCGCGACATGTTTCAAAAGCGCGATATCCTGAATATGATTTAGAGCAAAAATTGTTTTTTTCACATCACCGGCTTTTTCAAACTGACGAGCCTTTGCAAGCACCCTCATCTGCTTCTCTAGATTACGCAAAATTATTTTCTTTTTTGCTTCAAAGAATAGACGCAGGTTTTTTATAGTCTCTGTGTACTCTTTTTTACTGACCTCGCCAGTGCATACTCCGGGACACAGACCAATCTGCCTATTGAAACACGGTCGCGGAAGCTTGCCTTTTTTCATTTGTTCTTGAGCTGGCACACATTTTTTGTCACTGAAAGGGAAAATCTTGCGGATGATCTTCATCGCCTCTTTTAACTGAGTGCCATGCGGAAATGGGCCGAAAATATACTTTATTTTGTCTTTTGGAAAAACAGAAGCAATACTGCGCCCGCGCACCACGACAATTTTTGGAAAATCTTCTTTTGTGAAAACGACATAATTGAAACTTTTATTATCTTTTTCTTTTGTATTATATGGTGGCTGATGTTTTTTTATGAGACTCGCTTCTAAAATAAGCGCTTCGAGCACAGAGTCTGTCTGTGTAAAATCTACTGACGTAAAATCAGCAAGCATTTTTAAAATAAGCGGACCACGAGTCTGTGCAATATCCGCAGAAAAATAGCTTCGCACGCGATCACGTAAAGAAGTTGCTTTTCCCACATACAAAATTTTTCCCTGAGTGTCATTTTTACCCTTAGCACCTTTGAAAAAGTAGACTCCGGGGGCGTCTGGGAGTTTTGATAAAATTTTTGCGATGTTTTTCATAATTTTGCGCCGTTGCAATTTTCTCGACTTTATTTCCCCGTCGCTTTTTTAATCGCCTTTTTTAGATAAGCGCCTGTATGAGATTTTGGATTGTTGGCGACTTCTTCTGGCGTACCTTTTGCGACGATTTGTCCTCCACCATCGCCACCCTCAGGCCCAATGTCTATGATGAAATCCGCACTTTTTATAATATCTATACTGTGTTCGATCACCATCACCGTATTTCCCTTGTCCACAAGCTTTTGCAAAATCTCTATAAGCTTTTTTACATCTTCATAATGCAGACCGATAGTAGGCTCGTCGAGCAGATAAATAGTTTTTTGCACATGTGGCCGATAAAGCTCAGAAGATATTTTTACACGCTGGGCCTCGCCACCAGACAAAGTCGTCGCAGACTGACCGAGCTCGAGATATCCCAAGCCCACTTCGGACATAGTTTTGAAACGATCATATATCGCAGGAATATCCTGGAAAAAATCTAGCGCCTCCTCCACCGTCATTTTGAGCACATCATAAATACTTTTCTTTTTGTATTTTACTTCGAGAGTTTCTTTTGTAAATCTTTTTCCGCTACACACATCACAAGGCACATACACGGTCGGCAAAAAATGCATTTCTACTTCTATCATTCCATTACCCTGACATGTTTCGCATCGGCCACCTTTTACGTTGAAAGAAAAACGATTTGCTTTCCATCCACGTACACGCGCTTCTGAAGTCTCAGCGAAAAGCTCGCGGATAAATGTAAAAGCACCTGTGTAAGTCGCAGGGTTTGAGCGAGGTGTGCGACCTATCGGACTCTGATCTATGAGTATAGATCGGCCTAGGTACTCTGTGCCGGCAAAAGAGCCACAATTGTACACATCTGCACTGCGATATCTGCGGTCAAATCGCGCCTGCAGATTTTTGTGCACGATCTCATACATAAAAGTAGATTTACCTGAGCCAGATACTCCAGTCACAGCGACAAGCCGACCGAGCGGTATATCTACGTTTAGATTTTTTATATTAAATATTTTTCCGCCACGGATTTTGAGCTCACCTTTTTGAGAATCGCGCCGCTCTTCTGGCATCTCTATTATTTTATCTCCGCGCAAATAGTCGAGCGTCACAGAGCCGGAAGTATTTTTCTTTGCAGTAAGTAAGTCTTCCAAATATCCAGACACCACGACATGCCCACCATGCACGCCGGCACCCGGACCGATGTCCACTATATAGTCAGAAGAATAAATAGTGTCTTCATCATGCTCTACCACAATAATAGTGTTGCCAAGATCGCGCAAACTGAGAAGTGTTTTGATGAGTCGATCATTGTCGCGCGAATGCAAACCAATAGTCGGCTCGTCGAGTACATATAGCGCGCCCACTAGTCCAGAACCAAGCTGTGAAGCAAGTCTAATACGCTGAGCTTCGCCGCCAGAAAGTGTGTGCGCACGACGACTAAGTGTCAAATAATCAATACCGACATTCAGCATAAACTGTAGTCGCGCTTCTATTTCTTTTATTACAACCTTTGAAATACTTTTTTCACGTGCGGTGAGCTTGAGCTTTTTGAAAAATTCGTTGGCGTCGGCAATAGAGAGCGAAGTAAAATCAACAATATTTTTTCCGCCGATAAGGACGTGCAAAGCTTCCTCGCGTAGTCGCGCACCCTTACATTTTGGACAAGCTTCACTACCAAAAAAATGCCGAGTACCGAGACCATTACACTCTTCACAAGCTCCATACGGAGAGTTGAAAGAAAAAAGTCTTGGCTCTATTTCTGGATATGAGTATCCATCGCGCGGACAAGAAAATTTTGAAGACATGAGAAACTCCTCGCGCGCAGTCGGATCTTCGGCCTTGGACATATCATGAAAAACTATTTTTACGAGGCCGTCAGATTCTTCGAGAGCTTTTTCTAATGACTCACTGAGGCGCTCAAGTGCATCTTTGGTATTATTTTTAAAATCAGTCACATTGATCTGATCTACCATCACGTCTATATTGTGCTTTTTTGTTTTTGTAAGAATAATTTGCTCGCGGAGTTTTCTACGCTCGCCATCTACGAGCACCTCAGCGTATCCTTTGCCAAGTAAATCATATAAAAGCTGATAGTATTCACCCTTGCGTCCACGCACTAGTGGAGAAAAAATTTCTGCGTACACGGGCAAGCCGAGCTTTTTGCCAGCTATTTCTTTTTGCTTTGTTTCTATGCGCTCAAGGATAAAATTTTTAATTTCTTCATTTGATAGGCGCTTTATTTCATTTCCACAAATCAAACAGTGTGGATGACCTACTCGTGAATATAAAATACGCAAATAGTCATATATTTCGGTAATAGTCGCCACAGTTGAGCGCGGATTTGAAGAGCGAGATTTTTGGTCAATAGAAATCGCCGGCGACAAACCGACTATTTCATCCACGTCTGGCTTTTGCATTTGTCGCAAAAACTGTCGCGCATATGAAGAAAGAGATTCCACATATCGTCGCTGACCTTCGGCAAAAATAGTGTCAAAAGCAAGAGATGATTTTCCAGAGCCAGAAAGGCCGGTAAAAACAGTCATCGTGTTACGAGGAATCTCAACCGTAATATCTTTTAGGTTGTGAGTACGCGCGCCACGCACGATGATGAGGTCTTTGTTATTTTTATCTGGTGTAGCCATATATAGGGTTTAGCCCCACGGACAAGCCATGGGGTGATAGATGAATCATAACAGGTAGCTAATAAAAACAAAAGTAGTCTCCTCTCTAAAGCGCTTCGCTAACCCGTTCGGAGACTACTTTTGTTTTTATTTGTATCTTTATTTTTTCTCCGCCAACACCGCAACAATTTCTTTTACCAAATCATCAAGCACAATAGTCGCCTTAATAAGAAAACGTGAAGCACCAAGCTCCTTGCCACGATCTATCTGACTTTGTTGTGAAAAATTAGAAAGAATAATAACTGGCACATCCTTTAAACGAGGATTACTTTTCATTTGTTCAAAAACATCAAATCCATTTATACCAGGCAATAAAATATCAAGCAAAATAATATCTGGTATTTCATTTTCAAGAACTTTTAAAGCATCCTCACCAGTAGCAGCATAAAGCAATTTACAACCCTGCTTTGAAAGTTTTCTAGAAATAAGATCACTCAAAAACTGATCATCTTCTACCCACATTATTTTTTTACCAACAAGAGGACCACCCTCTGTGCTTGCGGAAACAGATTTTGAAAGCTGAGCTTTGATTTTTATCATCAAATCATCAAGATTGAGCTGAGCTTTTACCAAATAATCTTTTACACCCAAATCAACCGCCCTTCTTATTTCACCTAAGTCCCCCGATGGAGAAATCATTAGAAGTGGCGTAGCAGCCAAAGCTTGATTTTCAGATTTATTTTTAAGAATTACGTATCCATCAACACCACTCAAATCCATATCCAAAACAACAAGGTCTGGTTTGTACAAACTCATTTGCTCCACAGCCACTGCGCCATTGTTTATAACAAGTGTTTGATGTCCGTCTTTTTTTATTCTCTGATTCAATAAATCTCCAAAAAAAACGTCCTGTTCGATAATAAGAATTTTAGACATATTATTCTCTAAATTATATAATAGATACTTTAGCGTTGCAATGGAACTGTGAAGACAAACTTGGTGCCTTCACCCTCGTTACTCTCAAACTGAATATCTCCACCATGACGCTGCAAAATGGACCGCACAATAAATAGACCTAATCCAGAACCCTCAGGATCACGCTTCATAGCATTTTCAGCTCTAAAAAACCGCTTAAATATATCACCATGCTTTTCCTTAGGAATACCAATTCCGTCGTCTGAAACTGTAACCTTTGCAAAACCATTATCCACACCAATATTTATAGAGATAGATTTATTTGTATATTTAAGCGCATTCTCAATAAGATTTTGAAGAACTGCACGCATTTTTTGTGGATCTACTGGAACTTTTGGCATAGCAGGATCAGATTTGATAGTTAATTTTATCCCCCTTCTTTCTACCTGTGACTGAAATTCTGCAACAATATTATTTACAAGATCGAGAAGACTAATTTCAAAAAAAGCAAAATCAGCACCGCCAGATTCAACTCTATCTACACCGAGCATGTCTTTAATTAAATTAATGATGCGTTCATTACTTTCATACGCTTTCATTACGAGAGCTTTCTGCTCACTTGCAAGTGGACCAGCGTCTTCTTTAAGCAAAATATCTAATGTCCATTTGATTGCAGAAAGTGGTGTGCGCAACTGATGAGTAACCGTTGAAACGAATTCTGATTTTTCTTTATCAAGCTGAGTTATTTTTTGATTTTCTTTTCGAAGCTCTAGATCACGACGTACGAGTGTACGAGCATATCCATTGTATTCGTTATTGAGTAAGCGCAAACGCTCGGCCTGGAGCTGAGACCTACGTTTGTCTTCTACAAGCTGACCTTCTCTACGTTTTATAACAGAGGAAAGATAACCAGCAAGTGAGCCGACGATAAAGTATACCGCCGTGTAAGTCACAGTAGACATCAGTCTAATTAAAAATTCTTCGTATCCAAAATTACCAAAGCCAGTATATCCGTATATATGTTTTAAATATCCAAAATAATCCAAAACAAGAATTCCATTTACGAACACAGAAGAAATAAAAGCTATAGAAAGTGAACCCACCACATCAAATAAAACTATTGAAGATACAATTGGAATAAAGAAAAAGATTGGGGATACACTTTGATCTCCGCCAGAAAGATGAAGTATCACTAAAAAGAAAATCAGCTCAGACAAAATCTGACCAGCAGCAAGGCGGTTTACGGATTTTGTATCATTTTTTAACTCAAGAGCCTTAACCCTTCTCCAAAACCAAAGATTGACCAACACAAAAGTGAAGAACAAAAACATCATCGTGGTTACAGGAAAATGATTGTTGCCAAGCGGATCTAGTTTGAGGAGAAGACCTATAATAAAAACTGCTGGTGCGTAAAACCATCTAGCTGTAATGAGCCATTTGTTGGCTTCAAATTTATTGTTGTGAATTAACCTTATTGCCACGATATAAAAATACTTATTTGAGTTTTATTATATCACTTCTTTGCTTTTTGCTTCAAGGCGAGTTGTTAGTTCTTTTATTTCATCACGTAAAATTGCAGCTGTTTCAAAGTCTAAAATTTTTACAGCATTATTCATCTGCTTTTCTTTTTGTTTTATAAGTTTATGGGGATCTTTTTCAAAATATTTTTGATCGAGCGCAAGCAAAGATGCTACAGTTTTTTGGTGTTCACTTTGAAGTTGGTCTGTAATGTCTTGAATTTTTTTGATAATCGTTTTTGGAGTAATACCGTGTTCTGTATTGTATGCTATTTGGATTGCGCGGCGACGAGAGGTTTCGCTGATAGCGTATTCCATAGCAGAAGTCATGTGGTCTGCGTAAAGTATCACGCGACCATCAACGTTTCGCGCCGCGCGCCCAATGATTTGTATCAAAGAAGTCTCCGATCGCAAAAAACCTGCTTTGTCAGCATCTAAAATTCCAATAAAAGAAACTTCCGGCAAATCCAAACCTTCTCGAAGTAAATTTACTCCAACAAGTACATCAAACTTACCTCGCCGAAAATTAGTTAAAATCTCAATTCGCTCAAGAGTCTTTATATCGCTATGCAAATATTCTGACTTTATTCCCTTTTCTTTTAAATACTCACTCAAATCCTCTGCCATCTTTTTGGTCAAAGTAGTAGCAATGGCTCTTTGATTCTTTTTTATTACTTTTTCTGCCTCTGCAATAAAATCAAAAATCTGCCCCTTATATTTTCCTTTTTCCACGACCGGACGCACCACAACTTCTGGATCTATTAGCCCTGTCGGCCTGATCACCTGTTCTACTACCTTTTTACTATGTTCTTTTTCATAAACACTCGGTGTCGCTGATGTATAAATCACTTGCCCGACGCGCGCCTCAAACTCATCAAACTGAAGCGGGCGATTGTCTTTTGCAGAAGGCAAACGAAAGCCGTGCTCGACGAGAGTTTCTTTTCTGGATCTGTCACCGGCGTACATTCCACGTATTTGTGGCACGGTCACATGGGATTCGTCTATTACAGTTAAAAAATCTGGTGTGCCATCTGCCTTATGTGGAAAATACGAAAGCAAAGTTTCTGGTGGTTCACCTTCTGATTTTCCTGCAAAATGTCGCGAATAGTTTTCAATACCGTTGCAATAGCCAATTTCTTTTATAAGCGCAAGATCATACGAAGTGCGACGCTTTAAACGCTCTGCTTCTAAAATTTTTCCATTTTTAGTAAGTTCAGCCACACGCGCATCTGCTTCTTTTTTTATTGCCTTAAACGCACGCTCTATCTGCGGACCCTCTGTAATAAAATGTTTTGCAGGAAAAAGAAAAAAGTTTTCTACCGTATCCACAATAGTACGTGAAATTGCATCTATTTTTTGAATCAAAGAAATTACTCCATTTTCAAAATCAATTTTGTAAATAACCTTTTCAGACACCGGCATTATTTCAATAGAATTTCCTAATGCACGAAATTGTGCGGGTGATAAATCCGCCATAGTACGCTCAAAATGAATCTCAATAAGCTTACGCATAAAATCAGCACGAGATATTTTTACACCAAGCGCCACTTTCATATTTACTTTTTCATATTCTACTGGACTACCGAGATTGTAAATACAAGAAACAGACGCAACAATAATGACATCTTTTCGTGTAAGTAAGGCTTGTGTAGATGCGTGACGAAGACGATCTATCTCCTCATTTATCTGTGCTTCCTTCTCTATATATGTATCAGACGCCGGCATATATGCTTCTGGCTGATAATAATCATAATAAGAGACAAAATAATGCACAGCGTTGTCGGGAAAAAATTCGCGGTACTCTTGAGCTAGCTGTGCAGCAAGGGTTTTGTTGTGAGCTATTACAAGCGTTGGTTTACCCACCTGAGCTATCACATTTGCCATTGTGAAAGTTTTTCCAGATCCAGTCACACCCAAAAGAGTCTGATGATCTAAACCTTCTTTCAAACCAGAAACAAGCTCAGCAATAGCTTTTGGCTGATCACCCGCTGGCTCAAATTGATTATTTAACCTAAAGAGTTGTTTTGTCATTATATCTTGATAAAAATGCTGTTTTAAATTCCTCAAAACCACCATCTAAAATAGCCAAACGCATACTGTGCACGAGATTGATTATGAAATGTAAATTATGAATAGAAGCTAGTGTACCACCAAGCATTTCTTTTGCACGAAACAAATGTGAAAGATACGCTTTTGTATAATTTTTACAAGTATAACAAGTGCAACCATCATCTACTGGAGTAAAATCTTCTACAAACTGAGCATTCATCAAATTTAATTTACCATCTTTTGTGTACATAGTTCCGTTGCGTCCCGCACGTGTGGGTGCAACACAATCAAAAAGATCTACACCATTTTCTACGCCAGAAAATAAATCTTCTGGCTCACCAATACCGAGTAAGTGGCGAGGTTTTTCTTCTGGTAAAATTTCATTGACCCATTGTACAGCCGTTGTCATATCTTCTTTTGCAAATGAACCGCCAATACCGTAACCATCAAAATCCATCGCCTTTAATTCATTCGCACTTTCTTTTCGTAAATTTTCATATCGTCCACCCTGAACAATACCAAAGAGTGCCTGACGCTCACTATTTTCTTTTGACTTGTGATAAGCAAGACTTCTTTTCGCCCAACGATGCGTCCTGTCCATTGCCTCTCGCTGATAATGCACTGGCTCTATTGGTGAAGTGCATTCATCAAAAGCAAAAATAATGTCAGCGCCAAGATTGTGCTGAATATCTATAGATTTTTCTGGAGTAATGTAATGAGTACTCCCATCAAGATGTGATTTGAAAGTTACACCATCTGGATCTATGGTGGCAATTTTGGGTTTGTCTGGATCGTCTTGCGCTTCAGAAAGTAGGAGTTGCGGATCTACTTCTTTTGTAACCTTACTAATTCCTTTTCCATACGCAGCGCCCAAAGAAAATACCTGAAACCCACCAGAATCAGTCATGGTGGGTCCTTGCCAATTCATAAAAGAATGCAAACCACCAGCTTTTTTTACTATTTCATCACCCGGCTGAAGATATAAATGATAAGTGTTAGCAAGTACCACCTGCGCACCAAGTTCACGAAGCATCTCTGGAGTTAGAGCTTTTACGGTTGCCTTTGTACCAACAGAAACAAAAGCTGGAGTTTCTATCACACCATGATGTGTCTCAAGAAGCCCGGCACGACCGAGTTTACCTTCTAGTTTTTTCTGAATTGTAAATGTTATCGGATTTGACAAACTATTTTACTTCAAGAAGCTCGACTTCAAATATGAGAGTAGAGCTTGCAGGAATAACAATATTGCCAGCTCTGTCCTTCATATCTGCAAAACCATACCCTAATTCAGGAGAAATAGTAAGTCGGCGCTTTCCACCAACTTTCATTCCAACAATTCCCTTATCCCAACCTTGTATTACAAGACCTTGACCAAGAGGAAAAGTAAAAGGAGCTCTTCCTATAGATGTATCAAAGATAGCTCCATTTTCAAACATGCCAGTATAGTTGGCGGTAATCATTTTTCCAGCTTCAGCCTGATCTCCACTACCCACCACCTCATCCACAATAACCAAACCAGGAATACTAGAATCTGCAGCATTGTTTACTTGTTGATTTTCCATCATAAAATTATTATTAGTATTAACTCCATCATTATTCTGACCCAACAAAGAAACCATTAAACTGCTTGATGCAAAAAACCAAACCACAATCACAACTGCCACAACTATTGCTATCCACTGATTTCTAGAGAGTTTGTTCATTATGATATACTAAGTGATAATAGGATTATTATAGTATGTAGCATAGTACATGTAAACATGAAAAAGAAAACGATTTTTTCTAAAAAAATTCCGCCAGAAAAACCAATTACCCTAAAAGAGCTAGATCAAATGAGTGCAGAGCGAGTTGCTCGCATTTCAAAAGAACTCACAGATGGTTTTAGTTTCTTAACAAAATACGACAGATCAGTAACAGTTTTTGGCTCTGCGCGATTTGCAGAAGGGCACCCTTATTATGAAAAGGCCAGAGAGTTATGCGGTAAAATTGTAAAAACACTTGGATATTCTGTGCTTACGGGCGGTGGTCCAGGAATTATGGCAGCTGCAAATCAAGGTGCATATGAAGCTGGTGGTTCATCACTTGGTATTACGATACGATTGCCTGAAGAACAAAAAACAAATCTTTTTCTCACAGATCATCTAAATCTATACTATTTTTTTACTAGAAAAGTTTGTCTTTCTTTTTCTGCTGAAGCATTTATTTTTTTTCCAGGAGGATTTGGCACACTAGACGAATTTTTTGAAATAATTACACTTGTACAAACTGGAAAAATTAAAGACGTGCCAATTATTTTAGTGGGTATTGAATATTGGAAAGGTTTAGAAGATTTTATCGTTCGCAGTATTATAGATATCAATGCAATAGATGCCTCTGATTTAAATCTATACACAATCTCAGATGACGACGAAGAGATTATAGAAATAATAAAAAACGCACCAATCAGAAATGAACAGTAAATGTAAACCATGCGAAGAAAAAACCGACGCGTTGTCAAAAAATGAGTCGGAACACCTAAAAGAGACACTAAATGAGTGGAGTCTTATAGAAGACACGCATATAGAAAAAACTTTAAAGTTTAAAGACTTCAAAGAAGCGCTCGCTTTTGTAAATAAAGTGGGTGTAATAGCAGAAGAAGAGGGACACCACCCAGATATTAAAATTCACAACTTTAACAAAGTCACACTCACACTTTCCACACATTCTATAGGAGGATTATCCGAAAATGATTTTATTCTAGCTTCAAAAATTGATAATTTGTAAACGATAAGGGGTTGGCGGCAGTTTAATGCCTCCAACCCCGGTGCGTGTGTGTTTTTCCCACTTGTTAATTCGTGTCAAGCTGAGACCTTGGCCACTGCCTTCAGCCGGATGGTGACAACTGGCGCATTCTTGTTGACGCGAGTTCCG
Organism: uncultured Candidatus Saccharibacteria bacterium; assembly: GCA_964441885.1. Lineage (GTDB taxonomy): Bacteria > Patescibacteriota > Minisyncoccia > Phycocordibacterales > CALRHW01 > SICJ01. The sequence goes on along the minus strand of CAYTVX010000007.1, from coordinate 11,683 downwards.
CGGATCCAAAGCACCCGGAAACCCTTGATCTCGGGGATCCCATTGAGTTCGGGACACTTCTCCCGAGAAATGAACTCGCAGTCATAGAGGTAGCTTGCGTAGTCGCCCCCAGGCTTAGTCGGATACCTGGAGCAAACGACCCACTTCTTCCCCTTGACCACCCAGACGGTGTCACCCAGAGAATCGAGTATCTCCACCGACAGACCATCGCGATGGGCAGTAAGTGGCTCGATTTGAAGTCCGGCGAGAGCCTCCGATTGAGGCTCCACCTTCTCAACCAGCGCCGATCGATGCGAAGGCAAACCAAGACTGCCGATTCGCTTCCCACCCTCTTTCATTGGTATTGAAGAGAATGGCATTCCCTCGTTGGGGTTGTAGCGTCCGAAAGATTTCTTCGCTGCCATATCAACACTTCCTAAGTACTCTCTGTCCATTTTACTGTTAGGACATACAGTCATCTTCAACGATTGAAAATGATGGAATAGAGCACACACAAATAGAACTCCAGTTAAAAATGCTACCACACATAAATAAGTGTGGCAAACAAACTTTAAGTTATACACACGAAGACAAAAACATATACAAAATTTGATATAATGTTTTTATGATTTACGAAATTGATATCATTTTTTTGCGATTTTTTAGAAAAATCCAAGGGCCTTTTAGTCGCATAGCAATATTTATAGTTTTCTTTTGGTTTGGAATTTTAAAAGTCTTGGGTTTTAGTCCTGCGGAAGGATTGGTAAAAGAATTGCTTCTCAATACAATTCCTTTTATGGAACCAGCGACTTTTATAGTTTTGTTTGGTCTATTTGAAATGCTTATAGGAATAATGTTTTTGATAAAAGGTTTGGAGCGCGAAGTGATCCCCCTGCTCGCATTTCATATGGTCACTACTTTTATGCCCTTAGTATACTTACCATCTGTCACTTGGACACAAGCTTTTGTCCCCACTCTCGAAGGCCAATACATAATTAAAAATCTAGTGATTATCGCGACCGCAATAGGTATAGCCGCCAATCTACACCCCATAAAACACAAAATGTAGTATTCAAAAAAACCGCGCTCTGCGATTTTTTTAATTTAAGCTTTCGTAACATCTCGAGGAGAAAAAATATTTATTGTCCAGTCTACAGCGATTTTTATTCTGTTTGGCCAATATGCAAAATTGAATAGATAAGTCGTACGCCATAGCCACCAAGCAAACGGTCCAGACCAATTGATACCGAGCATTCGTCCTATAGCTTGCCACTGTCCAAGAGACATCAGACTTCCACGAGAATGATACACAAATTTTTTCAAACTTTTATCACGCATACTCGCTACAATATTTTTTCCAGCCCAAAGTCCTTGCCGCACAGCAACTTGTGCAAGCATACCCATTGGCTTTTCATCTTTTCCCATCACACAAGCGATGTCTCCGAGTGCGAAAACATTTGGAAAATTTTTAACACGTAAATATTCATCGGCAACGATTCTTCCTCCCTTATCTTTTTCTACATCCTGCACAAATTCAAAAGAGTTTGGCTTTACGCCAGCAGTCCATATTTTATGAGTAGCTTCTATATTAGAGCCATCAGCAAAAACAACGCTGTCTTTTGTCACTTCTTTCACATCTTTATTTAAAAGAACCTTAATACCCTTTTCGGTCAAAACCTTTAGAGATTTTTTGCGTAGACTTATATCAAACATCGGCGCAAGCTCAGGTCCTTTGTTTATGAGGTAAATAGAAGCATCATCTTTGCATATATGCCCCTTATAATATTTTTTAAAAGTATCAAAAAACAAATCCGCCATTTCTGCAGCCAGCTCTACGCCTGTGGGACCACCACCAATCACAGCAAAGCTAAGCATTTTTTGTCGCTCTTCTTTGTTGGCAACACTTGAAGCATCTTCGAAGTTGGAAATAAATGTATTGCGAAGCTCTATAGCTTCTGCAAGATTTTTTAAAACAAGACAGTTTTCCTCTGCGCCAGGAATGCCGTAAAAATTGGTGGTGGCACCAAGCGCAATAACAAGATAATCAAACTCTACTCGGCCTCTGTCCGTAAAAACAATTTTCTTTTCCAAATCTACTTTTTCTACTTCAGCCACAATAAGATCAGTACAGCTTTTGTAAATAATACTTCGAACAGACTCCACCACGTGCCGTGAACCGAGGCCTCCTGTCGCCACCTCATGAAGCATTGGGGTAAAAAGAAAATAATTGGTTTTGTTTATAATCAAAATTTCAGCTTCTTCTTTTGCAAGCTTTTTTACAAGTGAAAGATTTGTATAAATTCCAGCAAAACCAGCACCAAGGATAACGATTCTTTGTTTCTTCATATATACAATTTTATATACGTTTTATTGTATCAGATTTTCTGAAATAAAAAGTAGTCCCGTTTGTGGATCTATTTTCACATTTAAATCAGTATGAGCGCCATTTGATCCACCCACCACAGCGCTTGTTTGAAAAAAAATATCTCCATCATGACGACCAATACCGCCCACATCACATTCGCCATCAGACATCTGCAAGGTCTCATTTCCAGTATAGTCTTCATCTTCTGTCAAAAATAGTTTAACTTTTTCTACACAAGACATAGCCAGATAAAAACTTGCCGTTTTCTTTTCATGGTCAAGCACAGAAAAACGTGCAGAAAAACTACCAAGACTTTGATCAAGCATTATCATTATAAGTGTTGCGGAAACAATAACCGCAGACATAAGTGTGACGTATCCTCTTTTATTATTCATATTTTCTCTTAAAAATTATTCCACCCACAGAAAATTCTAAATTTCCGTCCTTAAAATTAAAGCTTTCTACTGTCACGCGACTTGATGTGATAGCACTTGGCTTACCCTCACGACGTATCCACAGTCGCCCTTCATCTAGATATATTTCAATATCTGCCAAATTTTCATTTTGCACCAACCAATTTATTTTTTGCAAAGCAAAATGACCCTCTTGTAAAACAAATACATTATTCATAAGCCATCTATTCCCATCTATTAGACTGTAGGCAGATACAATGAGTCCCGTAAGTAAAATAGATGAAAGTGCAATATAAATAAGCACTTCAATTAACGTAAAGCCCCCACTAATCTTTTTAATCTTTTTGTATTTCATAAATATCACTATTTAAAAAATCGATACCATAAATAATCCCACCATTAAAATCTATGGCCGGCATTGGATAGTCGAAAGATTGCATAGAAACTTTTTTAATGTTTTTTAAATCTGATACATCTAAAATAAAAAATCCTTTTGAGGGGTCGGTAGTAGAAATAAAAACCAAATTACTACTTGCAACCATCTCGCTTACATATGAAGTAATTCCGGAAAGAGCCAGGTTGAAATCTCCAACTTTTTGTGGGGCGGATGATATAGAAACATCAATAATATAAAACTCTGGGTTGAGCACCGCACCTCTTTTTCGTCCCAAATAAATACTGTTGCCAAGCAAATATATCGCGGTAGCATCGCGATCATTTACCGCACTTGTGCCAGCATTAAAAGAACCGACCTCAAACATACCCGATGGATTGCTCACATCTATTACAATAAGTTCTTTTGTGTCAGCAGAGGTGGCCAAATAAGCCATATCATCGCGCACCTCTATTTTATTTATATTGTGTGTTATTTCTATAAAACCAACCTGAAAAGAAGTGCTTGGATTTGAAACATCAAAAATATGAAATTCTGGCCCCGCAGTTTCTTTTGTTCCGATATACACCTTTTTATCAAAATATTTTATGCTTCGCCCCTGTGGATACGATCCAAAAGGATCTACTCCAAAAAGATTACGCTTTACGGTTATGGTGGGTGTGGACGGATCACCCACGTCAATAATCACAAACTGACTTGAGGTCGCATCTGTTACGGCATATAGATATTCACGCGTAGCATCTATGGCAAAAATCCCCGACCCAATATCGAGCTCAGCGAGCTTCTCATATGATTTTTTTGAATCAAAGATAAAAAGATCTGAGTCTGTGGTCGTACCCGTATTTGATGACACAAAAACTAATCCATCAACAAAATCTACATCTGTTACATCATCTATACCAATAGAAAAATTATGCGAAACATAATCTTCCCAATCTTGCGCGTAAAGTTCTTCTCCGCTACACGGCTCTGCTATTTTCTCAAAAGATAATGGGGAAGTGAAAATCTGTGAAAAATAAAGATCCTTAGGAATACTCTCCTGCTTCCAATTTTCTGCTACAGTTACCTTTTTCACACAAGGAGTAATATTTAAAACATCAAAATTTTCCTGATAAAAACCGTCTATGGTAGATGTGGCTTGCACAAGGTAATTAAAACTTTCTGGCAAATCAGACTGTGTTTTTTCAAAAACATCTTCTACATGTGAAATAGCGCCAAGATAAAGTTGCCCATCTAACACCGCAGATTGTGCGCCAAAAGATATACTTACTGCTCCAACAAGAGAAAGCGTGACAATAGCAAAAGCAATAAGAACTTCTAGGGTAGAAAATCCTCGTCCAGCGTAACGAAAAAAATTACCAATCAATTCCCCCCTCATAGTTTATTGTTACAGTTGCATTATCTATGCCATTTTTAAAAACAATCTCGTGTTTCTGCGTCACCTTGCCAGTAAGCCGTTCAAAAACAATCTGCTCTCCGTTTATCGTGATGCTGTGATTTTCTACATCAATATTATTCATCGCTTCGCTTCTCACCTTTTGCAAATTTTGTATAAAATTATTTACATCACCCTGCACAGATCTTTTTTGAAAAGAACGAATATCAAATACAGGGATTGTCATTAATACAATAGCTACCAAACCAAGCACCACCAAAATCTCTATCAAAGTAAAACCATTCGACGCGCAGAAAAACTTATCTTTTAATATTTTGTGTAATTTCATAAATTGGACTTATAACAGAAACAGCAACAAAACCCACAATCACACCCATCACCACCATAAGAACTGGCTCAAGCATTGAGCTCAACTTTTTTATAATCTCATCGAGTTCCCTTTCATAATATTCAGAAATATAGAGCGACACCTCTATCAAATTACCCGATGATTCACCCACCGAAAGCATCTGCCCAACCATAATAGGAAAAAGCTTTGGCTCTGCTAAAACAAATCTAGATATTGGTAAGCCCCTCGACACAGATTCAACGAGTTTTTCATATTCTTTTTTATAAATAAAACCAGAACAACCAACGGAAATGTTGTGCACAGCTTCTTTTAACGGTAAATTGCTTCTAAGTAATAAACCAAGTGTGCGAAATGTTTGAGTAATTTCATAATATTTAAACATGACACCAAAAATAGGTGTGCGCAAAATAAAACTTTCAATAAACACCCTAAACCGTGTAGACTTTTTCCAAAACAAAATTACTGTGCCAATAAAAAGAATCAGAGCCACAAACAAAAAGATTCCATATTTCATAATGACCGCGTGAGTAAAAAGAAGAATTCTTGTACTCATTGGCAAAACTGCATTTAAACTAGAAAAAATTGGAGTAATTTTAGGCAAAATATATAAAGTAATCATTCCAGTAATACCAATGGTGACCACGCCGATGCAGAGCGGATAAAAAAGTGCGCCAATAATTTTTTGGAGCAAAAGCTGTCTTTTTTTAAGCTCATCAGAAACATACTGCAAATTTGTACCCAAAGTACCAGTCATTTCTCCAGTTTTTATAATTTGCACTGCAAGAGAATTAAATTTTGGATTTATTTTTTCCAAACTCGTAGAAAGGAAATTTCCCTTTGAAATATCTGCGCTGAGATAATCAAGCATCTTTCTCTCTTTTATTTTTTGTGATTGCGCTCTAAGCATAAAAAGAGCATCAACAAGTGAAATTTCTGCACCAACAAGAAATGAAAGCCTTGAAGCAAAATATGCTTGCTCATGAAGAGAAAAATTTCTGCTAAATATTTTTTTAATCATGAAGGCATCTTAAAACTTCTTCTATAGTAGTCATTCCCATTTCAACTTTTTGTAACCCATCTTTAATAAGCGGGATCATTCCTAGTTCTAAAGCGATATTTTTTATTTTTACTGCTGAGCTACGTGCAATAATTGCTTCACGAATAAAATCATCTATCACGAGAACTTCAGCGACCACAACTCTACCGCAATAGCCACTTTGCTTGCAGTAAGTGCAACCAGCTCCACGCCATGCACTTTTTAAGTCATGTTTGTAGACATCTCGGAGTGTTTCTTTTTCTATAGCAGATATTGTGTGTGCGATTTTACATTCTGTGCAAATTTTTCTTACCAAACGCTGAGCGACCACAAGTCGCAAAGTAGAAGCGACCAAAAATGGCTCAACTCCCATATCTAAAAAACGAGGGATCGTGGTGGCGCAATCTATAGTATGAAGTGTAGATAAAAGTAGATGTCCTGTAAGCGCGGTGTTTATTGCAATCTTTGCTGTTTCCGCATCACGAATTTCACCCACCATAATAATGTCGGGGTCTTGGCGGAGTATAGAGCGTAAACCATTTGCAAATGTGAGACCAACGCGCGAATGTGTTTGAATTTGTTTTATTCCAGAAAGCGCATACTCTATAGGATCTTCTATTGTGACAATAGATGTTTCATTTTTGTTCAATAATTTTACAAGAGTATAAAGGGTGGTTGTTTTGCCCGAACCTGTGGGGCCTGTAACGAGCACCATTCCAGACTGTCTTTGCAAAGCAGATAAAATAGCAACTTCATCTTTTGGTAAAAAACCGAGCATACTCAAACTATCATTTCCAATACTACTAGTGAGTAACCGTAACACAACACTTTCTCCGTGATGTGTGGGTACACAAGAAACTCGCACATCAAATGGTGGAAAATCTGTAGGAATTTCAACAGAATACCTCAAGCGTCCATCTTGAGGCGTTTTATGTTCATCTGTTCTTAAATTTGAAAGAATTTTTATGCGCGAAACCACTTCAGGAAAAATTGCGCGAGAAAAGTTGGCAACGTCACACAAAATACCATCAATACGAAAACGAATCCTCACAACCTTTTCACTTGGATGTAGATGTACATCCGACGCACGCAAACTAAATGCATCTTCCAAGATGGCACGAACCAAATCAACAACCGACAAAACCGAAAGCGCTTTAGCCTTTTCAAGCTCTGAAGAAATTTTTTGAGCAATCATATGCACCCAAAGGGAGTCATATGTAGTAGTACAGTGCCTACTATTATATACAAAAATATTTACAACGCAAAACTACCTAGTCTTTGTGCAATAATCATTCATCACAATACCCGCAGCAACAGCAACATTAAGAGAGCGCACACTACCCATTTGTTTTATTTCCACAGTATGATGACATTTATCTAAAATTTCCTTTGGGATTCCCCCACTTTCTTGTCCGAAAATAATAAGAGTTTTTTTACTTTTTTCCCATTTAAAATCTGCTAAATCTACAGCCTCTGTACCATTTTCTACAGCTATCACAAGCTCGTATTCAGAAAAAAGAGTGTCTATGTCTTCTGTAAATTTAATATGCCTAAAATATTCGTAAAATTCTGAGCCAACACTTGCTCGCCTATCAAAACTCTTGTGTCCATATAAAATAATTTCACTTGCACCAAAAGCATTTGCACTACGCACTATGTTGCCAGCGTTATTGTCATATAAAAGATTAACGATAAGCACACCATAATTTTGCTTACGCTGAGCAAGATATTTTTTAACTTCATCATCTGTGAGCCACTTTAAATAATCCGCTCTGTTGCGAGGCTTGTTGGGATCATATGAAAGTGTTTTTGATTTAAATTCAAAAGCGCCTAGTTTTTTATCTTTTTCTTCTTTCATAATGTGATTAAAATAATAACATACCTGTGTATGACCCAATTGACAATAGCGTCTTTAATTTTTAGGATATTCAAAGGATGTCCTATCGTGCGTCGCGTCTTCTTTCACCTCTATCGTGGAGAATTAGACTATGCGTAACGTCTCTGTCCTCGCATTCAGCGTCAGCCTGATGGTGCTTGCCACCCTGATCCTGCTCTCGTCTACTCCGGCATTGATCGACGACATTCGATCGTTCTACAGCACCTTCTTCAGGGGACTGGCTGCGGCACTCCTTCTTCCCATGCCGTACGACCTGCGTCCGCTTCGCCTTGCGACCAACAAGAACCGGGGTGCGTCACACGCGCCATTTGCTCGCAGGAAGAAGATCCTGAGAATCGCGTAAATCGCACACCACCAACACTCGGACCGCTCTCACTACGTGGGGGCGGTCCGCAACTTTTTTAAAATACTTTATAAACAGTTCGGCGCGCTCCTTTCGGGCGCGCCTTATAAAAATCGTGTTTTTCCAAACCAGATGACGACCTACTTGGCCATCACCACAGAATTGTCCACCAAACCAGGAAGGGGCAAAAACGGCAACCCCATCATGATCTGAATCCAGTGTGCCACCTCCTGCAGAGTGGTGTTCGCACCAAAGACCATCGCCCTCACATCGATACAGTCACGGAGACGTCGATACGCTGGGAGGGTATGTGTGCGATACAACTCAAGCTCGCGAGATGACACGCTGCTCCCACTCGACTTGCGGTCCTCGATATGCACGAAAACCGCTCTGCGCTGCTTGGCAGAGAGCGTAGTGATGAAGTGTTCGGCCTGCGCAACAGTGCGCGGAAAACCCACCACGATGAAGGGCATGTCATGCCAGAAACGAAACTGAAAGAGGTAGTTGAACGCTTCGATTGCGGTGTGGTCTGGCATCAGCTCACCATCTTGCATGAGCTTTTTGGTGTATTCGTCATGCATAGACGAATCCTTCAGGGTTTCGCCGACAGTCGGAATACGACGAAACGTACCCAAGTGCGTCATGTAAAAGGCATCCATCAGACGCTTGACGCTGTCATCACCGGGCACTCCACCCAGTACGAGAATGCGCCGCTGTGTTGTCATTCTTTGAATCCTCCATGAAAACTTGTAGCCTAGGAAAGGAAAAACACGATTGAGAAAGTACAGCGAATCACGAACTTTAATTATCAACAAAAAAATATATTCGTCAACTACTTGGGTGTGTTTTATTCTTCAATAGTCACTTGCATTGGTTTCTCCGCCTCTGTATTATGCTGACCAAAAATTATTCTGCGAACACGTTCTGGGTTTCTGGCATTACGAATCAAAAACTCACTACTATCTTCTGCGGCTGTCTGTACTTTTATATCACCAAAATTTAGCATGGTTGCAATAAAACCATTTACTTCAATGCTAATATCTTGGATCTTATCAAAACGAAGATTTGAAACTTCTCGATGAAAAATACTTTTTTGATTTACATCTATAATTCTTTTTTGGGTTACATACCAAACATCCAAATAATAGTTGGTCCATTGAACAAAGAAAATAATCCACAAACCCAGAATCCAAAGGTAGTAAAAAAACATTACGAGAGAACCGTACTCTGTTTTATATTTCAATATAATAGAAACAATATCCACTGGCCCAAATTTTAATAAAATAAAATAAACCAAAATAGGAACGGCTACGCCCACAAAAAGACCAAGTGTATTCCACAAAAACACAAACCAGTGTTTGCGTACTTCTAAAATTATTGACTCTCCTGATTCTAGATTAAGCATGTTGTATAAAAGAAATAACCGAAGAAAATGCAGACGAAATAATAAGAGCCGACACGACAAAATAAATAATTTCGGCCAAAACAATCCTGTAATTATTCATACCGTATTTTTCCCAATGGAACAAAAGAATGGCACTAAAAAGAGTAAAAAGCGCACAAGCAATAACAAAAATAAGCCACACAACCCCCCTATCTATTTGCACAGAAAAATTGGATATCAAAGAAAAAGGATTGTTCATATTAAGTAAATTATAGCAACTGAAGTGACGCCATACAAACAAACCTTGTGAATATGAATTGACACTTTTATTTTTTACTGCTTTAATAGACATTCGTTATAAAAAATAAAATGGAAATAAGAAATATCGCAATCATCGCCCACGTGGATCATGGAAAGACTACCCTGACCGACGCCATAATGAAGCAAACTGGAGCATCTGAAGAAGGTGCCACTATGGACTCAAACGCCCTCGAAAGAGAGCGTGGTATTACGATATATGCCAAAAATACATCTATTTCTTACAAAGGCACAAAGATAAACATCGTAGACACACCAGGCCACAGCGATTTCGGCTCAGAGGTGGAACGCGTGCTTCGTTCTATAGATACAGTGCTTCTCGTGGTAGACGCTCAGGAAGGCCCGATGCCACAGACTCGCTTTGTGCTCAAAAAATCTCTCGAGCTCGGCCTCAAACCCATCGTCATCGTCAACAAAATCGACAAGCCAGCTGCTCGTCCAAAAGAAGTAGTCGACGAAGTACTAGAGCTTTTCTTTGACCTAGGCGCGACAGACGAGCAAATGAACTTTACAACTGTCTACGCTGTTGGCCGAGAAGGTACAGCAAAAATGAATCTAGAAGACGAGGCAAAAGATTTGACTCCCCTCCTCGAAACTATTTTAAAAGAAGTGCCACCAGCACCGAGCGATACTAGTGCACCACTTCGAATGCAAACTTTCAACCTAGGTTACGACAATTTCCTCGGACGTCTCGCTGTATGCCGTGTGTATGAAGGAAAAGCACGTGTTGGCGAGCCTCTCGTAGTAAAAAAAGTAGACGGTACAAACTATACTGGTAAACTCATTAAAATTTTTACATTTGAAGGTATTGCGAAAAAAGAAATCACAGAAGCTGTCGCAGGCGACATCGTGATGATTGCCGGATTGCCTGACATTTACATTGGAGAAACCATTTGTGTGTCTGCCGACCAAGAAGCTCTCCCTGCTATCAAAATCGACGAGCCTACTATTTCCCTAAACTTTCTTGTAAACGATTCCCCTTTTGCTGGAAAAGAAGGTAAATATGTTACAGGCCGACAAATACGTGACCGACTTGAAAAAGAACTTGAAATAAACGTTGGTCTCAAAGTTAATTTTGACGACGGCGAACATTTTATGGTTTACGGACGTGGTGAGCTTCACATTGCTATTCTTCTAGAAAATATGCGACGTGAAGGTTTTGAGCTACAGGTCTCACAGCCAAACGTTATTCTAAAAGAAATTGACGGCGCTACTTTTGAACCGTTTGAAGAAGTTATCGTAGACGTGCCTGACGTTTCTGCTGGAGCCGTGATCGCTAGACTCGGAGAACGAAAAGGAATTATTACAAACATGAAACAAGAGCAAGGTCATCAAAGAATTATTTTTGAAATCCCAACTCGTGGACTACTCGGATATCGTGGACAGTTTGTTATCGACACAAAAGGTGAAGGAATTATTTCTAGCCGATTTACAGAATTCAAACCACACGTAGGAGAAATAAAAAAGCAATCTTATGGATCTATGATTTCTATGACAGCTGGAAAAGCTCTCGCCTTTTCTCTCGCAAATCTCCAAGAGCGAGGCGTACTATATATAGCACCTACAGTAGAAGTATATGAAGGGATGATCATTGGTAACGTGACAAAGGGCGATTCTATGTTTGTAAATCCTACAAAAGGCAAACAGCTCACAAATATGCGCGCATCTGGATCTGACGAAGGAATCTTTTTGGTGCCTGCTTTCAAGCTCTCAATTGAGCGCGCGATGGAAATCATGGCCGAAGATGACTTTATTGAAATCACTCCTGAAAGTGTGAGACTGAGGAAGAAGAGTTTGAAGAAGTAAGAA
>CAYTVX010000006.1:0-27420 GCA_964441885.1 uncultured Candidatus Saccharibacteria bacterium | reverse complement strand
AGAACAACTTAGCTCCACAGAAGACTCTACCACAGCTATTTTAAAAAGCAATAGACATAAACACACACCCCTTGAGCCATTGACCGGGATTGAACCGGTGACCTCGTCATTCGTTTACACCTCACCTTGCGGGAGGACTAGACTGTATCTTTCTCCTAAATAATTTAGGAGACCCTTGTCAGTCGTTCGGGCGCAAGCGCCACGGTCTTGTCCCTCAAAAGGGATATTAACCGTTATTCGGGATTCATAAATACATTACTGTACAAATGGGCAGGGATCTACGACCCACCAATGACGTGCTCTACCAACTGAGCTACAACGGCTTATACGCTTATAGCGTAATCCTTAATAGGCATAGTAATACAGATTTTACAGATTTTCAATTGCTTCACAGATAATATTTCTCAATTTTGTATTATTAAAATACAAAGCCACAACACCATATTGCGACTTATTTTTATATGTACCAGCTCCTCTGACCTTTGACACAATAATTTTATTCATAAACTGAGACCTCTTCACGTCTAATTTTTTCATCCAATAATTCATAGCCAAGTCTGGATCAATATCTCCAAAAATCTGTAAACCAAATCTAATGTCACTTTTTTTTACTTTATATATAATTCTAAGAAACTCAACAAACTTTAAAATTAGTTGCGGGTTTACATTTCCCAATCTAACAGAATTTTTATTAGCTTTATTGCCCTCCCCCCAATACAAACCCAACCCCAAACCATACAAAAAAGACTTTTCATCAATATCAAAAATACTATTTAAAAATGGATCTCCATTAGGATTATGTTTAACATACGCTGATTCAGAAATTGATCTTTTTTTAATTGAATATTTCTTTATCCAATAATCAATCTTATTGGTAGAACAAGATAGGAGTTTGGATATCTCTTTGCTCGATAACTTTTTTTCTACATACAGGTTATAAATTTTGTCTTTGGATGGTATCATATATGGTAGACTTAGTTATTATAATGTAATTAGTCTACCATATAATTTAATAGATGGAATTAACAAGTTTGCAAATCCGCCAAAAATATGGATAATTTGAAATTATGTCGGTGTAGTTCAATGGTAGAACGGAGGACTCATAAGCCTTAGACAGTGGTTCGATTCCACTCATCGACACTAGTTTTGCGGTATTGTATGCAAAGCGAAAATTTGTTAGATTGTAGCCTATTGCGGTCGTAGCTCAACTGGTTAGAGCACTCGCCTGTCACGTGAGAGGTTGTGGGTTCAAGTCCCATCGACCGCGCAAAGTATATATGAAAATAGAATGGAATAGAGTGACTTGGTACTCAAAACTTTTAGCAGTAATAGTTTTTGTAGGTGTTTTTGTCTTAGCTTTTTATTTGGGCCGACAGTATGAAAAAACTACCGAGATCTCAACCAAGATAGTAAGTATTCCTGAATACAAAATGTCTTTTGAAGTACCTGAAAGTCTGAGTGATCTTACTTATAAAATCGATGAATACAAAAATATTCTTCTAAGCTCAAAATCTTTGGAAAAAATGGGTGGAGCAGGATGTAGTACAGATCAATCCCCACTTGGATTCCTACGTGCCGGTTATTTTCCCTCAGATAAAGACGAGTTGGAAATGTTTGGAGTAGATGCTTCTGTTGTTTTATTTGAAAATAATTCAAAGGGTCTGCAAGGATTTAAATACTCAGAACCACAAGATCGATGTTCTGACAACAAAGCAGTTGAAGACAAACAAAACTCACTGATTAAAGAGCTCAAACACTCATTACGATCAGCAAAATTCAATTAGACACCTCCATCAAAAAACCACCCTATGAGGTGGTTTTTTGATAACTTGTTGCGGAGGCCGGAATTGCACCGGCGGCTGGAGGTTATGAGCCTCCCGAGATACTACTTCTCCACCCCGCGATATGTGCACCATAGTATCACAAAGATACCAATTGGCAATACTATATATACTTAAATTCCTCAAATACGGCTCTGTATAGCTCAATTACCCGACGAGTCTCTCGCTCGTTTAGTTGGAAATTGGCCCCCTCATGAGCAATAGCATTTCTCACCTTGTGAGCTTCCCAGGCGTTGTTTAGAGTATTAAAATCACTCGGCTCAATAGCCTTTAGTCTTTCCCCCAGATTATTTCCATGATACCCCATACTTTTAACCATTTCATCTAAAATACTGTCAGCCTCAATAATAGCAATCTTCCAATCATTTGGATTGTCTGAATCAGAGTGTTCAAGAACTCGCTCCCATCTTTTATTGGAGGTATTTGTACGCACCACAGAAGCCATTGAAGACTCCTCAGATGCGCCGCCAGATCCCCCCTCCACGACAGAACGTGGCGGAGAAAATTGCATCCTTAATTCTTTATTAAGCTTGCTTAGCTTACGTGCATTTGAAAATATTAAATAAACTAAACCAATAGAAGCAAAAAAAGAAATAATTTTTAGATATGGAAGAATAGATAGGAACGTCTTATAAGCAGATCTGATCCAGGCATAATTTTTAAAAGCACCACCATCTAAAAAACCAAAAAAATAAGATAGGAAAAAACCCAATATAAGAATGATGATTCCTGCGAGAAACAAAAACTCCCAAACATTGGTTGCTCCGAGTGGACCAACGGGTGGACCACCACTAGCAGATTTTTTATCTTTTTTGTCCGCCATATTTTATAGATACAGTATACTACGCGTCACGCTCATTGAGAAAATCTTTTCCCACAGCAAAAAGTGTGTCTTCACAACACTGGTCAGCCATAAACTGCAATCCAAGTGGTAATTTTTTACCGTCCACATCTGCAAAACCAGACGGCACTGTAAGTGCAGGAATACTCGCAATGTTGGCTGGAACGGTAAAAATATCAGCAAGATACATTTGTACTGGGTCTTCTATTTTTTCTCCTATTTTAAAAGCTGGGGTGGGTGTAGTAGGAGTAATGATAACATCTACTTTTTTAAAGGCTTCTGTAAAGTCAGAGGTAATGAGCTTACGAGCATTTTGTGCTTTGTTATAAAAAGCATCGTAATAACCTGTAGAAAGCACGTATGTGCCCACAAGAATTCTGCGTCGTACCTCACGCCCAAAACCAACACCTCGAGTTTTTTTATAATCTTCAAGTAATGTTTCTCCTTCTTTATGAAAACCAAATTTAACTCCATCAAAACGAGCGAGATTGGATGATACTTCACCTGGCATAATAATGTAATAGGTCGGCAAAGAATACCCCACGTGTGGCAACTCAATATCTTTTATTTCATATCCAAGTGAAACCAAGCGCGCAATTGACTCTTCAAAATTTGTACGCACAGATGGATCGAGTCCGTCCATTTCTATAAGATGCCTCGGGACGCCCACCACCAACTTTTTTGATTTTGTTTTTTTATCACGCACCATGGCATATGTTGAATCTGGAATCGTTGTACTATCAAAAGAGTCTTGACCTTTAACCGCATTAAATAAAATTTCAGCATCAGCAACAGTTTTTGTAATCGGACCGATTTGATCTAGAGAAGACCCCATCGCCATAAGTCCATGACGCGAAACACTACCGTATGTAGTCTTGAGACCCACACACCCACAAAAGCTAGCCGGCTGACGCACAGAACCCGCTGTATCAGAACCAAAAGCAGCCAGAGCACCATTCATGGCCACTGCAGCTGCAGCACCACCAGATGAGCCACCAGGCACACGACTTTCATCAAGTGGGTTACGAGTCACTCCATAAGCTGAAGTTTCTGTAGAACTGCCCATGGCAAACTCGTCCATATTTGTACGACCAATAAATACCACCCCAGCTTCTTTTAGGCGCAGGGCAACAGTAGAGTCGTAAGTCGCTGTGTAATTTTCAAGAATCTTTGAAGAAGCACTCGCCCTTTTTCCCTTTATCAAAATATTATCTTTCATTGCCAAAGGAATGCCAGCAAGAATATTTTTTGTACCAGCATCTATAAGCGCCTGCGCCTTTTTTATTTGCTCATCAAGATCTGGATAAATTTCAAGATAAGCATGGACAGTTTTGTCACGCTTTGTTATTTCATCTAGATAAGCATGGCAAAGTTCATGCACAGAAAAATCTTTATTTAAAAGATGTGTATGAGCTTTTTTAATAGTAAGTGTAGCGAGATCTATCATAGAATTTTTTTAACTTTTATATATCCGTCTTCTTTTGAGGGTGCTTCTGCTAGTAATGCGTCTGTAAAAATACCAGTTTCGTGCGGTTCCACATCTTCGCGTAAAACATTGCGCACAAGACTTGCAGAGCCTGTATCTACGGCATCTGACTTTATATTGGCGTCCTCTATTTGCCCAACATACTTTAAAATAGATTCAAGGTCCTTTCTAAAACCCTCTTTTTCCTCTTGGGGAATCTCTAAGCGTGAGAGTTCGGCCAATTTTTCTATATCTTTGATTTCAATCATAATTAGTACAATATCACAACTTTTTACTTTTTAATCATACCTATAAATTCTTCCTCACTTAGTACCCTTACTCCTAATTTTTCTGCATTATCAAGCTTTGAACCAGCATTTTCACCCGCCACCACAAAATCAGTATTTACTGAAACAGAGCTAGATACTTCCCCACCCAGCTCGCGAATTTTTGCTTTTGCTTCATCACGAGTCATTATAGAAAGCGTGCCTGTAAGCACAAAAACCTTACCGACAATTTCAGACGACAAGGATAAAGCTGGTGGCGTCTTTTCTTTCATCACATTTATATAAGAAAGAAGCTTCTCCAGAATTTTTTTATTATTTTTATCATCAAACCAATCTCGCACAGACTTGGCAACAATAGGGCCCACACCATTTAAAGCTTCTAGCTCTTCAAATGACGAGTCTGCGAGTCGCTCAATCGTTTTAAAATGTTTCGCTAAATCATGCGCCGTTTCCTCACCCACCTGCGCAATAGAAAGAGAAATAATGAGTCTAGGCAGTGTTACGATTTTTGCTTTTTCAATTGAATCTAAAAGATTATCTATAGATTTCTCAGCAAAGCGTGGCAAATCTATAAGGTCACCTTTTTTTAAAGTAAAAATATCCTCATAAGAAGACACAACATTTTCATCTAAAAGGGCGTCTATAATACGTGGACCCAAGCCATCAATATTAAAAGCTTTTTTTGAAACAAAATGATAAAGTTTGCGTCTGTGCTGTGATGCCGAGTTTTTGTTTACACAGCGATACGCTACCTGACCCGGAATTCTTTCTATCCTGCCATCGCCTCCACACTCCAGTACAAACTCTGGAAAAACAAAAGCTTTTTCTTTACCAGTACGCATTTCCGTAACAACTTTCACAATATCAGGAATCACATCTCCGGCTTTTTGCAAAATAACTGTATCGCCAATACGAATATCAAGTCGCTTTATTTCATCTTCATTGTGAAGAGTAGCTCGCGATACCACCGACCCAGCCACAGATACTGGACGCAAAACAGCAACCGGCGTGAGTACCCCCGTCCTACCTATTTGAAGTTTTATATCTTCCACCACAGTAGTCACCTGCTCTGCTGGAAACTTAAAAGCAATAGCAAAACGTGGAGATTTGCCAGTATAACCAAGTACATTCTGATATTCTTTTTCATTCACTTTTATCACCACTCCATCAAGCAAATAATCTTGCTTCGGTGCTTTCTTCTGCCATTCTTTCCAAAAGGCGACAACTTCACTCACGGTGTCACATTTTCTAAAATGATTGTTTACCTTAAAACCAAGTTTTTGCAAAAACTGCAATTCCTCTATCTGTGTTTTTGTATTGTCATTTTTTGTCCACGCGAGGTCGTAAATGAAAACCTGCAGTTCACGCTCGGCTACAATTTTTGGATCAAGCTGACGGATAGACCCGGCCGCCGCGTTTCGTGGGTTTGCGAAAAGCGCCTCTCCCGCCCGAGCACGGCTTTTATTTAAATTTGCGAGACCACTTTTTCCAAGCCAAACTTCGCCTTCCACCACAACATCAACATCTTCTTTCAGACGAAGTGGAACAGACTGAATTGTTTTTACATTTGTTGTAACATCCTCCCCCACCTTTCCGTCACCGCGAGTAGCTGCCGTCACAAGCAATCCACTCTGATAGTCCAAAACAATTTTTAATCCATCTATTTTTAGCTCCACTACATATGTTGGAGTAATATCTGGACCAAGCTCCTGCCTTAAAACCTTTTTTACTCGTTCATCAAAACGTGCAACGTCTTCTTCTGTAAAAGCATCACCAAAAGACCACTGTGCAACCTTGTGTACTACTTTTTTAAACTCTGGCAAAGGCTCACCGGCTACACGTTGAGATGGAGAATCTGGTGTAATCAATTCTGGATATTTTTCTTCTATTTTTACTAGCTCATCTTTTAGAGAGTCTAAAGCCTCAGGCGAAATTTCTTCTTTATCAAGTACATGATAAAGATAGCGATGGTGTTCTATAGTTTCTTTTAGCTTGCTCAAGCGAGCCAAGACCTCTTTTGGAGCTTTTGTTGCCATGCAGGAATTGTACCTGTTATGGGGTAATTTTCAATTAGTAAACAACACGAAGTGCACGCTCCAATCGACGTGCGTTATTTATATCACAAGTGTTATATCCCCTAGATTCTATTATAGTAATCACCTTGGCAGGGTCTACAGTGTCATTTCTTTTTCCTACCCGCACTATTGCACACGGTGGAGTGTAGTCGGTCACATCTTGATGAGTGCCCGTTGGATCAATTTTCATATAAAAAGTACTGGTCGAGGTATTTTCGCCACTCACCAAACCACCACCAATCAGAAACTTACTAGGATTGGGCACGGTAGGCACATGTGGATCATCAGAAACAGAACTTGTTGTTTGTATAAAATTTCCATTACACCAAATACCGGCGCCATTATTATTTGAAATATTAGGATCAAAAGCACTTGCCCCTGGTCCAGTATCAGGGTTTCTAATATCCCAATATAACGCACACTCCACACCAGCATCGGCAGCATAAAAAGCAACTTGTGAATCCTTCCCAGCATAAGACAAAGTAAGCTCTTTTAATGAAATATTTGAGAGTGCATAGCTAATAAGTAAAAGTGTACTTGTGATGATAACTGCCATCAAGAGAGCAAATCCTTTTTGTATTTTTTTGCTATTCATAACGTTCATTATACCAGCTAAATTTGTTGCCAATTATAAAGATTTTCAGATATATCCAAACTTCTTTCAATGCCATTTTGATTCCATTTCACAATAATAGACACATTCACTTCACGGTCGCTTGTGGGATCACTTGCAACGCGTGTAACTCGTATTTCACGTCTAAATACAGCGCCGGAATCATCGGTGCTAGGATAGTCAAAGTATCCGAGAGACTTATCAAATGATAGTTTTGTGCATTGTCCACCAATACCACCAAATACTTGTGTACATTCCCTCATACCACCACCGTCTGCATTAAAACCATTTATCTCACACACGTTATCAAAATCACAGGGCATATTACTTCCCACAATACCAGACAACCAAGAAGCATTTGGATCAGGATTATTCTTGGAAGAAAGCATCTTCAAGCCATTGTCATCTCTCTTTTGTCTGAGAAATTCTATACCCTCTTGAGCCAAATAATAAGCAGTCACTCTATTTTTCACCAAATCAGAAGACTGCAAACTAGATTGCGCCACAGCAAAAGCTCCTGTAATGGAAAGTAACATAATAGCAATAGACACCAAAGCCTCTATTACAGTAAAACCTTCTTTTTTTATTTTTTTAAAATTATTATGTGACATGTTTTTCTAAATTGTATCCAGTGTTCTTTGAGAGATTGTTGTTTGAACATGAAATCTAGAACGTGTTGAATCTTTTTGACCAGCATAGCCCACTACAACCATCACCACTCTTGGTTGCTTTGTATCGTTTGGAGTACCAGTAATAAAATTAAGTGGCTCTGTATCATATACATAAAATCTTACACTTGTAATTTTTACCTCTGGCGCTGTGACGGGTAAAAAATCCTCTGGCGCATCACTGTCCACAGAACGATAAATCCTTCCTACATCAATAGCTCCCCCATCTTCATCTACGCCCTGCTCTGTTGTTACAAATTTATATCTAAAAACATCCAATTCACCATCGTTGTTTGTATCTTCATTAAAAGTGAAAGCTATTTCTGGTTGTGCTGGATCTTGAATGTTTCCACCAGAGTCCACAAATGCTGTGCAATCTGAGTCGTCTGGAGTATAGTCTCCCGCAAGATACGTATTCTGACCCACGGCACCACAATAATATTTAGTACTCACGGCTATATTTTTTACAATACCATTTACTACAAGCGTGAGATTATTTACAACAGATTTTATATTCTGATTTTTTTTGTTTGCATCTACCAATGCAAGCACTGCAGTAAGACTTACAAGCATTACAATAGTAAACAAAAAAACAGCAACAAGCATTTCTACCAAAAGAAACCCGCTTCGGTTAGAATTTTTTTTAAAAAATTTGTTATCTGTTTTCATTTTTATATAGAACCCTTACCATTTCCGTTGCCATTGTTTCCATTGCCATTAATGTTGCCATTACCATTTCCGTTGTTTCCATTTCCTACAGGGGCACCTTCATCGTCACTCACAATAGGATCATTGTCTTGGCTTGTACATGTGCCATCCTGAATAGATATTTGTCCCGTAGGGTACACAATAATTTCTTTTATTTTATTCTGTGGCGATTTCAAACACACTTTTCCAATATCTGGAGCTTCCCCTCCAGGCACAAGCTTTAAATGTGCATCTGGTTCTGGGCGTAGAAAAGTTATATCAAGCTTGTCTCTAGATGAGCCCTGACAAAACCATTTACTATTTTTTTCTTCACACACATCTGATATCATATTACCTCGACCAATGCTAACTTTTTCTAAACACACATCAGGTGATCCTTGTGTGCAATCAGATTCACTACCAGTATATACACCATCCTTATTCTTATCAGCAAAAAAAACAAAAGAGGTTGGATTGTTTGTATTAAAGTGAATACCATAAGCGAGCCCAAAACGCTCTTCTTCTGTTCCACCACCTTTGTACTCCCTTACACTTACCCCATACACCTGAGCTTGACGCAAAGCTACCGCTACTTCATATGAAAGATTTGTAATTTCCAAATTGTCATTAAACTTTTGATGATTAAAAATTATGACAGAAGAAATAATCATTACGATGGCGACCGACACCAAAAGCTCAATGAGTGTAAAACCTTTTTTCATAAATATTTTTAGAAACAGAATCTATATTCCCAAAATCGCAGAGATGCCCATCACATCCAAACCGAAGAAAAAAACAATGAGTGTGCCGAGAATTAGAAACGGACCAAATGGAATTTCACTCTTCATTGTAAGGTTTTTTGAGGATAATAACAAACGGCTTTTTTGAATAATAATGATGGCGACACTTATACCCGCCCCAATCCAAAAAGCCAAAACCACAGCAGATACTCCTTTTGCTAGACCGAGCATAAAACCAATACCAATTACAAGCTTAGCGTCTCCCAGACCAATCCACCTACCCCTTGATACAAGCCAAAGTAAAGCAAAAGGTAAAGCGAGAACGGGGCCAGCTAAAATATCAAAAACAGTATTCTCTCCTGTGTAAAAAAAAGTAAACAAAGAAGCAATAAGTGTCACGAACCCAAATAAAAATGCCATGCCATCTGGAATTATTTTATGCTTAAAATCATAAACACTTATAGCAACCAAAAGACTCATAACAAACCAATAGTATGGAAGATACACACTAATACCAACGTGTATAAACGTGGCAAGAAAAAGTAGGCCCGTGAACATTTCTACTAGTGGATACTGCCAAGATATTTTGCTTTTGCACACAGAGCATCTGCCCCAAAGAAAAATAAAACTTGCAACAGGCACGAGCTCGTACCAATGAAGCATCTTGCCACAAGAAAAACATTGGGATCTCCCACGAGCAATAGACATACCCGTACCATATCGCAACACCACGACATTCAAAAAACTACCGACGATGGTGCCGAAAACTAGAATGGAGGCGTATAAAAATATGCTCATATTAATAGATCGGTGACTACAAATATTACGGACAAACAGTGCCAGTATAGTTTGCTACGTTGGATAATACTGATTTTGCTGAACCCGCACTATCAACACACCAGAACCCCCCACCAGGAAGCGCAACAGAAACAGCATATGAGTTAGCGTCAAATCCACAATGAGTATCATCTCCGGCCGAAGCACCAATTGATAACAAAATAGAACGAATGTTTGGATTTAAAAACTCATCTGTATCACAAGGCGGACTGTCTTGAAACAAGCCGGTGTAATCTAAAGAATGCTCCGTATAATAAATACTGGCTGCGGTACGAAGATTTGCCATCTCTGATTTTAATTTCGCATCACTAGCCTTAAGGCGAGCAGACTGCAAAGAAACTAAAACAATGGATGCAAGAAGTCCGATGATAGCAATGACCACCAACAATTCGATAAGTGTAAAACCTTTCTTTTTCATTTTGATAAATTTAAATTCCAAATTTTATATTTCTATCGTCTAATATTAACATAAAGGAAAAATCGGCTAATCCCCAACAGATTAACTACAGACGTACACACTATCTGCCTGTAGCGCACCCTCTGCTTTTGAATTTCCTACACTATCCACACACCAAAAACTACCCACGGCATTCATTCTAACTGTAATGGCATAGGCTGAACCACTACTTGTACACTTTCCGTTAGCTCCAGCTGTTGCAGGGTAATTTGCAGTTAGTGTATACGGAGTAAGTAATGAATCAGCAAACATTGCAGAAGCACAACCAGTACCCACAGAAGATCCTGCAGGAAATGCAATTGCGTTTCCGCTGACCGCAGAACCATAGCTATACTGACCAGTACTATTGTAATAGAGTTCGGCTGATGCTCGAGCACTAGAAAGTTGTGCTTTTACTTTTGCGTCACTCGCCTTCAAACGGGCGGATTGTAATGATGCCAACACCACAGATGAAAGCAACCCGATAATCGCAATAACCACCAACAATTCGATAAGTGTGAAACCTCTTTTAGTATTTTTAACCATAAAAAACTTTAAATTTAATATTACTGTCATTTAATTCTATCATATAAAAAAACCACCCGAAGGTGGTTTTTTCTTAAAACAATCTACATTAAACAATTACGGACAAACATAAGTACTATTCGCTTGTAGGGCGCCAGTCTGTTTTGCGGTACCCAAACTATCAACACACCAGAATGTCGCGGCGTCATTCATCTTAGCTGAAATAGCGTACGCAGTTCCGCTACTTGTACACTTTCCGTTAGCTCCAGCTGTTGCAGGGTAATTTGCAGTTAGTGTATACGGAGTAAGTAATGAATCAGCAAACATTGCAGAAGCACAACCAGTACCTATAGAAGTACCAGCTGCTTCAGATCCAACGACAGCTGCCCCATAGTTGTTTGCAGAACTGTAATATAATTCTGCAGCAGCTCGCGCTCCTGAGATCTGTGCTTTCACCTTTGCGTCATTACCTTTATTTCGAGCAGTGTTGAGTGAAGCCAAAACAACTGATGAAAGAATACCGATGATAGCAATAACCACCAACAATTCGATAAGTGTGAAACCTCTTTTAGTATTTTTAACCATAAAAAACTTTAAATTAATAATCTTTTTTTAATAATATGATTTATTTTTTGCTTCCCTACACGGGAAGGGTATAAATCGACCACTTGTCCCTTGTAGGGAAACGTTTTTCGCAAACGTATAAATACATTATATATCAAAACCAGTAGCACAACAAAGAGCGTGTGGATAACCGAATGTTTAATATGTAAAAAGCGCAGATTGACTTGTTTAATGAGTAATATATACTTTAGATACTTTTGGGGTTACCCACCGATCCAGAGCTTTGGCTCTGGTGATTATGAGAAAGCTCGAGCAACGCCTCGAGTTTTTCTTTTGCTTGATTAAATTCATTACCTGTAAGGGTAGCCAATCGCCGCTGCAAACGATTTGTGCTAAACATTCTTATTTGATAAAGCAAAAGATATTGAACTGTTTGGTTTATGGATAGAGGAGCAAACCATGTTCCCTCTTTCTTTTGTGTAGAAAGTGGTATACCAATAAAGTTTTTACGAGATAATTTCCTCAATACAAGTACTGGCCTACGAAATTTTTCCCCTTTTCCACATGACTCTTCACCAACATTTAATCCAACAGCACACCACCACACTTCTCCAGTATTAAAAAGAAAGTTTGTTTCGTTTTTATCAATAAATTTCTTTTTTTTGTTCCAATTATCAAAATCTTTGTGCATCAAGTATTGATAGCACAGTACAGATAAAATACTTATAAAGAAAAAATCAAGAAACTCCCTAAAACGATGAAGCAATATTGTAAATAGGCATAAGCACAGAAGCGAGAAGCGTACCTACACCGAGACCCAGAGCCACCACCATCACGGGCTCAATAAGATCCACAAGAGTATCCACCGCAGCCACCACTTCACGCTGATAAAACTTTGCAAGTGTTTTTAAAATGTTTCCAAGCTCTCCCGTTTCCTCACCCACCTTTATCATCTGAGTCATAATACTTGGAATTTCTGGAAATCTACTAAAAGCAGAAGACAGTGAGCTTCCTCCTTTTACCGCCTCCAAACTTTGATCCAACACACTTCTATAAATATCATTTCCCACCACAGCCGAAGTAGTTTCAATAGCTTTTACCATTGAGATACCTGAGAGCACCATTGTATTCATATTGTCAGCAATGCGAGAAAGGTAGAGCTTTCTATACAAATCTCCTACGTACGGCACGCTGAGCTGAAATTGATTGAACGCTTGCTTCCCCTGTTTTGTACCGACATACTTTTTAAACGCAAAGCCAGCAATAACCACAACAATAAAAAACCAAATGCCATAATTTACAAAAAATCCACTAAGACCGAGTACCGCCTTTGTATAAATAGGAAGCTCTTGTCCAGACTCTTCTAGAATTGGTGCAATTTTCGGAATGATAACTGTAAACATCAGCACCATAACTCCGATAAAAGTTACGATAACAAAAGCCGGATAAATAAGTGCGTGTTTTGCCTTTGATGTTACTTCGTAAGAACGATCTAGATAATCTGCAAGATATCCAAATGTTTGATCTAGCTTTCCAGACTCTTCTCCGGCGCGCACCATGTTTACATAAAAATCAGTGAAAACTGTGGGGTGTTTTTCAAGTGCTTTAGAAATGGAGCTTCCGTCTTGAATATCATCAGCTACCTGACTCAAGCTATCTCTCAAATGAGTATTTTCTACCTGAGCTGCTAACAATTTAAAAATACGCAGAGCAGACACCTGTGCCTCAAAAAGAGTTGCCATCTGCCTAGACACAATCACCACATCTTTATTTGAAACACGATTGAAAAAAGGAATTCTTTTTAAAAAAGAACCTTCACGCACAGGCTTTATAGATGAAATAACATACCCCCTACCCTGCAAAGAACTTACCGCAATGTCCATATTTGAAGCATCAATTGCCCCTTCTTTTGTTTGTCCTGTATTGTCTATTGCTTTGTAGTTGAATAACATAAAATGTTGCTACTATTACAAAAGTTTCTCTAGAGTTTTTGGATTGTTGGAATATTTATAAGCATTTTCAACAGTAATCTCTCCGGCACGCACAAGCTCTACAAGTGAGCGATTTAAATCTATCATTCCTTCATTAGAGCTTGTTTCAATAATTGTGTTTATCTCATGTGTGCGCTTGTCTCGAATCACGTTTGCTACCGCAGTGTTGTTGATGAGAAGCTCATAAGCTGGAATCAAACCTCCTGAAATACGCGGGATGAGACGCTGAGAAAAAATACCCGCCAAGCTCCCCGCAAGCTGTAAACGAATCTGGCTTTGCTGTTCTGCTGGAAATGAATCAATGATTCTTTCTACAGATTGTGACGCGCTATTGGTGTGAAGCGTAGAAAAAACCATATGACCAGTCTCAGCAGCTGTTACAGCCGTAGCCATAGTAGCTGGCTGACGCATCTCACCTATCATCACTACGTCTATATCTTGTCGAAACACCGCCCAAAGTGCTGTATGAAAATCTGGAGCATCTACACGTATTTCACGCTGGTCAATAATAGATTTTTTTTGCTTGAAAATATATTCAATAGGATCTTCAATAGTAACAATATGCTCAAGCCTTTCTCTGTTTATCATTTCAATGAGCGCTGCAAGGGTGGTAGATTTTCCTTGTCCTGCAGGACCCACAACAAGGAAAAATCCCTGCTGTTTTTGCGCAAAGGTGGCGAGGATTGGTGGCAAGTTTAACTCTTCTATAGTTTTAATTTTTTGAGGAACTAAACGCAGTGCAATACTAATTCCACCCTGTTGAAAATACGCATTGCCTCTAAATCGCGCTTCTGGACTGTGGCTATATGCAAAATCAAGTTGTTTCTCTTCAAGAAATTTCTTTTTATTTTCTGCGTTTAAAAATTGATCTATAAGACCATCTATATCTGCTTTTGTAGAAACTGGTTTTTTTAAAATTGGAATGAGAGAGCCAGCCACACGAATGGTGGGATTTCTACCCTCTGAAAGATGCAGGTCTGAACCACCCTCTGTAAGAATTATCGTTACCAAATCATTCAACTCTTTTTTGTAATCTATAGACATATTATTTTTTATTTTTCTCTGCTATTTTTAAAACCTCTTCTACTACTTCAGATGGTATGAGCGTAGCTTTTACCAAATATCCCGCCACATTTAGGCTTTTTGCTTTTTCAATTTCTTCTGAACCTCCCTGATTTGTAAGCATTACAACGATGGCATTTGGACAAATTTTTTCTTGTCTAACTGTTTCTAAGAGCTGTAGGCCGTCCATTCCTGGTAAAATAATATCAAGAAGCATGATATCTGGAGTGTAACCCTCTTTTAGCATAGAGAGTGCATCACTTGCACTACTGATTACGGTAACATCGTGACCATTTTTCTTAAATTTTAGCTCATACATTCCAAGCAGAAATTTGTCATCATCAACAATAAGAATTTTATATTTTGTATCGTTCATATCCTACTCAGTATAAGATTTTTTGTCTTTTTTTACAACGACATCATTTCTTCAAAAGGAATCTGCCTGTTGGATGCTTTTAAAATAGCGTCTTCTTTCATTGAGAGCATACCTTTTGAACGAGCAATCTTGGCAATTTCTGGTTCTGTACCATTTTTTAAAAGAATAGTCTCTATTTCCTTGTCCATTTCAAGCACCTCCATCACTGCTACTCGCCCTCGTGTACCGTTTGGACAAGTGGGGCTAGGTGATGCACGGAAAAATTGATTTCCAAGCTTGATTTCTTTTTTATACTTATCTGGCAAATCAGAAAACTGCTGTTCAACCAGAGCTTTTAAGCTTTCGTCATTGGCCACAGGAGTGCCGGAGTCTGGACACAAAACACTCACAAGGCGCTGAGCAATAGCAAGTATGAGTGTAGGAGCAATAAGATAAGGATCTACTTTCATATCCAAAAGACGAGGAATAACACCCACAGCATTGTTGGTGTGAATAGTGGCTAATACAAGATGTCCTGTAAGTGCCGCTTGAATGGCAAGCTGTGCTGTTTCTGCATCTCGAATTTCTCCCACCATGATAATGTCTGGGTCTTGTCGAAGGGTTGTGCGCAAACCGTTTGCAAAAGTATATCCAATCTCTGCATGAATTTGTGACTGATTTACTCCATCAATACTGTATTCAATAGGATCTTCAAGACTGAGCACGTTTTTCTTATCTTTATCAAACTCATCAAGCATTGAATACAGCGTAGTAGTCTTTCCAGAACCAGTAGGACCAGAAATAAGTATGAGGCCATATGGTCTGTCTATTGCCTTACGAATGAGAGCTAGATTTTTTTCACTAATTCCCAAATCATTCATCTTCTTTACACCCTTATCGTGATCAAGAATACGCATCACGATTTTCTCACCATAATATGTAGGAAATGTAGAAACACGAAAATCAATTTTGCGTCCGACAATCTTTGCAGAAAAACGACCGTCCTGGGGTTTTCTCTTTTCATCCAGCTTCATCTGTGAAAGAATCTTGATACGAGAAATAACGGCAGAATGAACTTTAGCTGGCAAGACAAGACTTGTATTTAAAACACCATCAACACGAAAACGTACACGAATAGTATCTTTTAAATGTTCTATGTGAATATCAGAAGCATCACCCTCGGTAGCGTAACGTAAAATAGTCGCAACGATTTTTGTAATCGGAGCAACCTCTACAATCTTTGCATCTATACCTCCCTGTTTTTTCGCTTCACCCTTTAAAGGATCGTCCTTCTCATTTTCTGAATCAATAGAAACAAGTGAATCTGGGCCACCAAGTGCACCATCTAGCTGAGAAAGAGCTTTTGTAACCTCCTCTGAAAGACCCTTGTACATCGCAATAACCTTATCAAAATCTTTTTCAAGAATAAAAAAGATTTTAAACGGCATATTTATCTTTGAAGAGATAAAATTTAGCGCATCGCGAGCTTCTATGTTGTCAGGGTCGGTCATTCCAGCCTCAAGCACACCCTCTTTTACACCAAGTGGCACAAACTTATAATGTATCGCTGCCTCTTCTGAAATATATCCCAAAATTTCTCCAGGAATCTTATCCTCATGTAATGCACGCGTAGGTACGCCATAGTATTCTCCTCCAGCAAGTAAAATATTTTCTTCTGTGACCCCTCTTTTTAAAAGTATCGCCTCGAGAGAAGTGTCTGACGAAGAAACCTCTTTTTCAATAAGAGAAATGTCTTTGGCACTTATTACTTTTTTTTCGGATAAAATATCTAGAACACTCATGTAGTGTGTGTTTTAAATGCCTGTAGACAAAAATGGATTTTGTCTACCGATTGGTTTTGATTGAATAGGAACTTCAACGTCTTTTAGACTCATAAAAACAGGGTCACTAAAAAGAGCGGTACTCGTAATACTCAAAGATCTTAATGCTTTCAAGCGGTTGAGCTCGTTTATTAAATCTTGTCCCAAAATCTGTGCAGAAGAAGAACTTTCTGTGGTGGTAAGTGGTTCGTCTTTTTTAAATACGTACTTATATGCGAGAAAACCAATGATTACCACCGCAACAATCAAAATTATGTTTTTGTTCTTTTTAATTATTTCCATTATATCTTTGGGTTAGATGAATTTAACCAGTATGTTTGCAAAGTTATTTTATAACTGAAAATTGGAAATCTACCGTCACCTGTCGCCAAGGTAATATTTGTCACATCTACCATACGCAAACTTTGCTCCAAATCTTTTACAAATTGAATCATGCCTTCATATGAGGATTGAAAATTGAAACTAATTGTAGAAGTCTTGTATGGCTTCACGTCAACTGCTTTTGTATCAGCTTTCGCAGGCTCAGTAACCTGTATATCTTTCATCTCCATGGCATATTTTGCAGCTATACCACTTACATCAAGAATGAGTCGAGCTGTGTCTACTTTTTCTGGAACAAGCTTACTTAATCTATCCAAATCATCTGCTGAAAATGTATTGAGAGTATCAGAAAGCTCTGCGCGCAACTTACTCAAGTCTTGTGCCTTGGCTATGACATCATCATACTTTACACCCTCCGCTCTATGCATTTGTATCTTTTGATACTGAGGACTCACATAGAAAAAACCAGCGCCGAGAGATAGAAGTATTAAAAATATTGGTGTTAGTCCTTTCATGGTGTTGTATTAGTGGTTGTGGTTGTTGCTGTAGACGTCGCCACAGCAGTAGAGGCACTGCTTGTACTTGTAATAGGATCAACAGGCACTGATACAGAAAGTTTTTCTATATTCTTTTTATAAGAAACATAATCTGGATTTATCTCTGCATCAATAGAAAAAGAAACATTGCCGGCATCATCCAAAGAAAAACCAGAAAAAATTACGTTCTTCATATTTTCGTTTGCAAGAAATGTATCTGACTGAAAAATAACATCATTAAAACTCTTTGCTTCCCCCTTCATTTTTATAGCCAGTGCCTTGCCATAATCACCGGTAAATGCAAAATCTTTAAACTGAATTGATGAAACTGTATTTTTTCCAAGTAAATCAAAAAATGCACTAAGTGCTGTGTGTCTTTTTAATATATCAGTAGCAGAATCTATTCTAGTTTTAAGTGTAGAAAGCTGTGCAGTAAGCGCTGGATCAAAAGCTTTTATCTCTGTCTCAATTTGGTTTTGTTTTGTCTTATTATCTGCAATGAGTTTCTTTTCATAAAGGAAAGCCCCAACTGAAGCAAGAGCTGCCAAAATAAAAAGTATAAACGCTATTATAGAGACCCAGTTTAGAGGACTCTTTCTGCTTACAGTCATACCGCTTGCGACTATCGGTCTTTTGGGAATGAATGATGTTTGAAATTTAGGATCCATTATAAAAGAATATAAGAAACTTAGGCTAATTATAAAATACAGTGGACCTAAACACAACGATTCTTATTCACTTTCTTGAAGTCTCCGTAATGCAATACCCAAAGCCACTGCAAATTCTGGTCCGTTTGTACGCAAAACTTCTGCCAAAAACGCCGGAGCCTCAACTTTTGAAAAAGGATCTCCCGTCATTACTTCCGCCTGAAGATTTTTCTTTGCAATTTCTGAAATTCCTTTCATAGACGCACCGCCACCCACAAGCATCACCTTACTTATGTTTTTTGCGTATTTTTGCTGATAAGTCATCATCACGCGATGTGCTTCTGAAAAAATAAAATCTAACGTGAGCGTAATAAGTGCCGTAGCATCTTTACCATCCGTACTTGTTTGACTATATCCCAATCTCCGCTTCATGATTTCAGCTTCTTCTACACTCACACCAAGCGAAGCAGAAATGGTTGATGTAATATCTTGAGAACCTTTGTTGATAGTATGCGACAAACGAATACCCCCTCTTTCAACTATATAAAGCTTTGTGGTCGCTGCTCCAATATCAAGAAT
This sequence comes from uncultured Candidatus Saccharibacteria bacterium, assembly GCA_964441885.1. GTDB lineage: Bacteria > Patescibacteriota > Minisyncoccia > Phycocordibacterales > CALRHW01 > SICJ01. Next base: position 8,509 of record CAYTVX010000006.1, on the reverse strand, counting down.
CATGATTGGATCAGGGGTTTGATCTAAGACAGAACGCATCGTGCTAAATATTTCAATCTCAAAAAAATTTGCATCCAAACCAGCTTTTTTTACAATACTTTCATACTCTGCAATGGTGTCATTGTGAATTGCAACCACAAGCACATCCACCTTCCCCATTTTTGGTGATTGTTTTTCTTTTGATTCGTCATCTGGTACATGCTCTGTCTTTAACTGATCTTTAGGAATAATTGACCAATCAAGACTAACCTCTGTAATAGGTACGGGAATATATTTTCGTGCTTCCAAAGGGACCATCGTTTCAAGCTGTTTCATGCTAACGTCTGGCATCTCAATCACCGACATCAAACTAGAACTAAAAGGAATTGCGATTCCTCCTCTCTTTGTGGTGACCTTTGCTTCTTTCATTATGTCGCCCAAAGCAAGGACAAGTTTGTCTATTGGGAGATTGGTGGATTTGCCTACAGCGACACCTGCGTAAGGACCCAGAGCGAGTGCGCCATAAGTTTCTAGCACTGCTTTTCCTCCCTTTTTACGAATTTGCACAACCTTAATAGCCGACGAACCAATGTCGATACCAATCACACTTGTGTTTCGCTTTTGGAACAAAAATTTAAAAGGATTCCACATGAAAAAAGGTCATTATACGGGGTTAAGTATAACACAACTACTTTCTGTCATTCTAGATTTTATATTCCCACGCAATGAGCTGGTGATGTTTTTAGAGAAAGTAACGGCGATTGAAGCCCTCACCTCTTTCCCCAGATGCATAAAACAAACCTCCAACCTTTTTATGATTTTTCAATACAGAAATCGTGTCGTGAAATCTATGATTCGTGAACTAAAGTACAAGGGAAATAAAAGTGTTGCTAGGTTGTGCGGAGAAATTGTGTATAAATTTATTTTGGAAAATTCGACTGGCAGTATGATGCGCGATGTCTTTCCCTTGCCGACAATTTTAATTCCTATTCCTTTGGCGAGCGAGCGTAGGCGCGAGCGAGGATTTAATCAAAACGAATTAGTAATTAAAGAGATAATTTTATGTGACGTTGATAAAAAACTTTCTTTTTCTTTTGATGTTTTAGAAAAAAATCGCCACACCAAACCCCAAAGCTCAATCAAAAACCGCAAAGAACGTCTAAAAAATCTAAACGGATGTTTTTCTGTCGTCCATCCTGATCTCGTATGTGGAAAAAATATTATTCTGATTGATGATGTCACAACCACTGGTAGCACCCTATCCGAAGCTCGCGCTGTACTTTTAAAAGCTGGCGCCAATACCGTCAACGCTATAGCGATTGCCCATTAAATATGATACATTAGCGAGGTAACTTTGGAGACGTGTCAGAGTGGTCTAACGTACCTCCTTGCTAAGGAGGCGGGTGTTACAGCCCCGCGAGTTCGAATCTCGCCGTCTCCGCAAAGCAACAAAGTGGAGAGATGGATGAGTGGTTTAAATCAACGGTTTACTAAACCGTCGTCCCTTAATTGGGACCGTGGGTTCGAATCCCACTCTCTCCGCCAATGATATAATACCAAGATGATCCCATCATCTACCTTAAAAGAAGAGTTCCGTCTCACAGATATTCAACACAGAGGTCTAAAAAAACTCGGCTTACACACCGTCGAAGATCTACTTTATTATTTCCCTATCCGCTATGGTGATGTATCGCAATCACGCACCATCGCTGGTCTAAAAAAAGACGACGTTGCAATAATTTACGGCAAAGTCACCGGACTCAAAACCAAAAAAACTTTCAAAAGTCGTATCGCCATGTCAGAGGCCACAATAGAAGATGAGACTGGGAAAATAAAAGCGGTATGGTTTCATCAGCCATACATCGCAAAGATGATTCAAGAAGGGGCTTTTGTAAAAGTCGAGGGGAAAATTTCAGAGAAAAATGGCGACTTTTCTTTTACAAATCCAGAAATAGAAAGCATCTCCACCCTACCAACGGGTGTTGGTGACTCTCTTTTCAAAGATGAAGAGGGTGGAGACATAAGCAACTTTGCATATCCAGTATATGGAGAAAGTAAGGGTATTACTTCTCGCTGGTTTTTTCACACACTGCAAAAAATATTTCGATCTGGAATTTTGGACACAATAGAAGATCCAATTCCCACAGAGATTTTGGAAAAATACAATCTACCGACACTTAAAACGGCTTTCATTTGGATTCACCAGCCAAAGAAAAAAGAAGACAGTGTCTCTGCGCGCAAACGTTTTGCTTTTCAAGAAATCTTTATCATCCAGCTAGAAAAATTTCGCGAAAGAAAAGAATACGAAAAGTTGCCCTCTTTTAAAATAGAAAAGACTGACAAAGAAATAAAAAACTTTGTTGACCGCTTTCCATTTAGAGCAACAGAAGCACAAAGCAATGCTATTGCCAGTATCATGGAAGATTTTAAAAAAGACCATCCAATGTCCCGCCTGCTTGAGGGTGATGTGGGTTCTGGAAAAACAGCCGTTGCTGCAGCGACAGTATTTGCCGTCACTACTACCCCACCAAAAAATCGTGAATACGGCAATTTACAAACAGCCTACATGGTACCCACAGAAATACTCGCCGAACAACACTTTGAGTCTTTTATAAAATTCTTTTCATATCTTGGTATAGATGTAGGACTTATTACATCAAGTGGTTGTAAAAAATTTCCTTCAAAAATAAATCCAACAAAAGCGACAGACATTTCTCGTACACAACTACTTAAATGGGTGGAAGAAGGTACAATCCCCATTCTAATAGGGACACATTCGCTCATTCAAAAAGCAGTGAAGTTTAAAAATCTAGCCTACATTATTATTGATGAACAACATCGCTTTGGTACCGCACAGAGAAAAGCTCTGCGTAGAAAAGATAACATCGTTCCTCATCTTCTTTCAATGACGGCAACACCTATCCCCCGCACACTTGCCCTTACAATATACGGCGACCTTGATCTGACTTTGCTTGATCAGATGCCACATGGACGCAAACCCGTCATTACAGAAATAATTTTGCCTCACGAGCGTGAAAATATCTACGAAAAAATCCGCACCGAAATTGTATCTGGCCGACAAGCATATGTGATTTGTCCGCGCATTTTTGAACCAGACCCACAAAAGGAACTGGCACTAAACGTAAAATCTGTAACAGAAGAAGCGAAGCGTTTAAAAAAAGAAGTTTTTCCTGAATATGAAATTGGGGTGCTTCATAGCAAAATGAAGCCAACAGAAAAAGATTCTGTGATGATGGATTTTAAAAATGGAAAAACAAACATACTTTGTGCAACATCAGTAGTAGAAGTGGGGGTAAATGTGCCAAATGCGACAGTCATAATCATCGAGGGTGCGGAAAGATTTGGTCTAGCACAGCTTCATCAGCTTCGCGGACGAGTCATTAGAAGCAACGACCAAGCGTATTGCTATGTATTTGCCGAAACAAAAACACAAAAAACTTTGGATCGATTGAAAGCCCTGCAAACTGCACGCAATGGTTTTGAGCTTGCAGAATTTGATCTAGCCCAGCGTGGTGCCGGAGAGCTTTATGGAAGAAAACAATGGGGCATCTCTGACCTTGCAATGGAAGCAATAAAAAATATCAAAATGGTAGAAGCTGCGCGCTACGAAGCAGAAAAAATGATTAACGAAGATCCACAACTCAAAGAACATCCACTATTAAAAGAAAAAATTACCCGAAAGGACAAAATCCATTTCGAGTAAGTTTTTACTTAAAAAATTATTTTATTACCACTCAAAGAATCCCACAACTGCTTGAAACACACTTGCAAACTGACCGAAGAAATTCCACAGAAATGCTCCGTGACGATTGTCTCCACCGATTAGACCTCCGTCACCAGAATCGGTGAGACACATAGATGTATTGAAAGTACAAGAAGAATTACATGACAGTGAACCGCTAGTAAACCCTTGCCCTAATGTTGTACAAGAAGCATTCGCAAGATTTGATCCATCACACTGCTCACCAGCATCTACGTTGCCATCTCCACACACAGGCGGATCTTGTTCTTCATTATTTCCCCCGACTTCAAATAATGGCCAAATAGGAGTATAGCTTGTGCCAAAAAGTTTTTGTGCAGTAATACGAAGTGTTTGCTCTTGGAATGCATTTATATAAACATGAGGGTCAATCCCAGCAGGCAACTCAGGATCCCAAGCATCTCTGATTTGTTGTCTAGACTCTAAAGCATACCCAGGCAATATAGCTGGATCATATACATATCCGAGATTGTACCAATAATTATCTCCTCCCCATAAAAAGACACCATCTGCACCATACTGCATTCCGATAAATTGTTTTTCTTTAAACTCCTGAAACGGTATTGTTTTGTAATTGTATACAGGACTACTATTCCAAAATCTATCACTGATATAAGTAAATACAGGTTTACCATTTGAACGAGGAATAGATTGCTTTACAGCTTCTTTATTACGAGCCTTTTCCTTTGCTACCATATATGAAGGAGTAGAAGCATCTGGATATGGAGAATAAATAGACGGCGCATAAAAATCTACAGCATCAAGCAAAGCAGTGGGTGCAAAAACTTTTTCAAGCTGAGCGGCTTTTGCCGCATCACTAGCATCGGCCCAAGAACCACCCGTAAAGTGTATTGGAAACAGTGGAATATTATAATATCCCCACTTTGCATTTGGACGAATTTGTTTTGCATAATTTAAAGCCTTCAACATTTCTGATTGCGCATACTGAAAATGCTGTGTGTTTGTCGGCTCATGAAGCCAAGCAAAATACGGATCTTCAATATCAAGCACAGCATAACCCGTAAAGCTGGTTGGCACTGCAGGGTAACCAAGCTCACCATCAATAAGCTTTCTAAGTGTTACCAAATTTACCGTACCATCCGCACTTCCAAAATCTCCTCCAATAAGCCAGGTTTTCTGTCCACCAAGACCATAACCTATATTTGCAACAGAGCTTTCGTAATCATTTTGCATCAGCAACAGCGGCTCGTTGTCTTCACTCGTATCTGTAGAAGAAGAACATCCGGGCTCATACGGATAATCAATTACATCGTCATCATCATTATCCAAACCGTCACTACATTGTGTAGTTGAATCATATTCGTTGTTGTCTGAAAGCGAACTACATCCCAAATCTGCCGGATAATCTATCTTGCCATCTGCATCATCATCCAAACCGTTTGCACATTTTTTCAAAATATTTGTCTCGTTGTCATCGGTAGGAGAAGAACATCCGATGTCAGCCATATCTATTTTTCCATCACTGTCGTTGTCTATACTGTCGGCACACTGTTTTGGCACCAAAAGATTTGCGGGTGGAGGTGGCGCCAAAGGATCTACAGGCACTACAGGCACAGCCGGCACACTACACCCCACGGCTTTTATCTTTGCTCTTGTCGCAGGACCAACAACTCCCCACCCAGTACTTGCAGGACTTCCACTGGAGACAACCCCCGTTCTGGCTTGAAACTTTTGCACAGCCTGCTGTGTTGCTGCACCAAAAAATCCTGTGATGGTGGGATACGTATAATCACCTTGCGATTTTAAAAACTTTTGTAATTTGGAAACTTCACCCAAAGTACCTGCATCATTTAAACCTATGTATAAATCACGAGTGAGCGTTGTACAATTTGAATTCTGCGCTAAAAGCAAAGCGAGTTGTTGCTGTAGCTGAGCAATGATAGCGAGTAAGCTATCTGTAAAAGCTTGCTGTGCAGCTGTTTGAGCAGAGATTGTTTTTGGAGAAATGACTGAACTAAATAGAAGTACTGCGCAAAGAAATGAGATGACTATTTTTTTCATTTGATTGAACTCATATTAACATATAAAAATCACCAACCAAAGAACCTAAGAATAGCGTAAAACACTGAAGCAAACTGATTTGTAAAACTAGAAAGAAAAGCAAACCTTATACTATTTTCACCTGGTCCCACCCGTGACAATTGGTCTTCACTAGCTTTAAGATAAAACTGTAAATCGTTTTGATAATTTACTCTTCCTAAAGATGACCAAGAAGAGTCACCTGTTGTATATTCTGCCCATCCATCAGAAAAAGACGTAACGGAACTGTAAGCATATTCTGCACTGAGTTTTCGCATAACCCAAGCCCAATATGTACCACCCACACTTGATGCTCTAATGTAATATGTTTGACCACTTGAAAGTAAGTGCGGTTGATTAAATGTACCAAAAACCCACCTTGCTTTACGACCCACATCATCGAAACTCGCAGGTAGTGAGTAAGATGGTGCTGGTCCAGACTCTACAGAAGAAGCCGGAATAACGACAGAATCAATTTCTTCGTCTGCACTATTCCTCAAAGACAAAACAAGATCACTTGCTGTGCCAGAAACTTTTAGCAATCTAATGCCCACACCAGACACAGTTTTACTCCCACCGGAGACTGTAAACTTTTGACGAACCATTTTAGAACCATTTATCTCTCCTACCAATTGCTGATTAACACAACCCGACTGACCATCTGGACAATGATATGAAGCCTCTCCATAACTAGTACCCTGATGTTTTCCATTTCCATATGTGATATCTAAAATTGATGTATACCCCTCTCTTTCTTGCCAAGAGCCGGAGAAAAAATATCCGTGACCCCAATCATCATTTTCAAATTTAGGATTGTGCTGACCCCCCTCAGGTGAAAGTCGTATCCAATTATTAACTGAAAAGAAATTTGTATCTGGATCAGCATCAATATTTTCAAATACTAGATGATAAAGTGTTCCTTTTGAAACCGAGTATGGTGAAGGAAATGAAATTTGTTTGTCATTATCACTAGCACTTGATGCCGGCACGCTTACTGTTGCAAGAGCAGATCCAGAAGGAAAATGATTGCCAGTCCCATCGTCTTCAAATAATTCTAATTTCCATTCACCTCCAGTACCGCTACCATACCCAACATAATTAGATCCCATGTATGGAAAAGTAATCATGTTTAGAGGACCTGATTGCTCTGCACGAAAACGTATATAAACTTTTCTTGGACTAGTGGGTCCACCCAAAGCCGTATTACCTAGAGAGTCGCCCCCTATTCCAGGACCATACACACTATTATAAGAAACCGGAGGTGCCGCAACATCATTCTCATTATTATCATTCGCAGAATTACATCCTGGATCAGCAGGAAAATCTATTTTACCGTCTGCATCATCGTCCAAACCGTTTGCACATTTTTTTATAACATCTGCTTCATTATCATCTGTAGGAGAAGAACATCCAGGATCTGACATATCTATTTTTCCATCACCATCGTTGTCTATATTATCTGCACATTTCTTTGGAATAGTAAGGGGTTGGGCTGGCGGTGGCACAAGCGGATTTTCTGGTACAACCGGTGCGGTAGGTATAACGGGCACCACAGGCACAGCCGGCACACTACACCCTACGGCTTTTATCTTTGCCCTTGTCGCAGGACCAACGACTCCCCACCCAGTACTTGCAGGACTTCCACCGGAAATGATTCCTACCCGACTCTGAAATCTTTGTACAGCTTGCTGTGTTGCTGCACCAAAGAATCCCGAAATGGTAGGATACGTATAATCACCTTGAGCCTTTAGAAACTTCTGCAATTTTGAAACTTCACCCAAAGTACCTGCATCATTTAAACCTATATATAAATCTCTTGTTAATGTAGTGCAGTTTGAATTTTGTTGTGCCAAAAGAATAGCAAGTTGTTGTTGAAGCTGTGCAATGATGGCGAGCAGGCTTTCTGTAAAAGCTTGCTGTGCAGCTGTTTGAGCAGAGATTGTTTTTGGAGAAATGACTGAACTAAATACAAGTACTGCACACAGAAATGAGATAACTATTTTTTTCATGTTGTTAAACACAATGATATCACAACGAATTTCAATTGATAAAGAATTACAATTGCTATATTATCTAGTCACGCACGTGTAGCTCAGTTGGTAGAGCCGTCGTCTTATACACGACTGGTCCCAGGTTCGAGTCCTGGCACGTGCACAATTGACAAAACTGAGTGTTGTGTGATAGTATTTATACCAGCAGTTCCCGAGTTTCCTTTGATCTAGTCGCCAACAAGGTGACGCAAAGTGAAGCCGTTTCATGGAAGAAAGGCAAAAGAACATGCTCAAGATTCTTCTCGCTATCGTGGTCATCGCCGGAGGAATTCTGCTCTGGAACTTCTTCGGACTCTGGGGTGTTGGTGGCCTGGTGGGATGGACTATCGCAGGCTGGCTTCTTCTCTCGATTCTCATTTCGTCGCACATGTTTGGGACCGCGGTGCACTGCACTGCGGAGGAGGAAGAAGACGGTCAGCGGGAAATTTCCACCTGGACTAGCAAGTGGGCGGAAAGCAACATCTTCTACGTCCTGATGGGGCCCGCTGTGTGGCTCATGATTGCGCACGACAAGGATTGTGAGCGCTTCGAGCGCTCCGTCCGTGGGCAGATTGAGAATCTCCACAGAAAGATGTACAACCCACACTGAAAGCAACGACCCAAGACCCGCCTTCCAAATGCCCCGCCACTTCTCGTGCGCGGGGCAAACCTTTTATAT
>CAYTVX010000005.1:21373-29307 GCA_964441885.1 uncultured Candidatus Saccharibacteria bacterium | reverse complement strand
ATAGAAGGCGTAGTACGTGCACCTTCTGCATTTTCAAGTATTTTTGGACCACCAGCCTCCATGATAGCCACCGCAGAGTTTGTTGTTCCCAAATCAATTCCTATTACTTTTGACATATTTTTTGTTTGTATTAGTTGTTAATTTGTTTGTCCGCTAAACTTTCCTGTTTTTACTTTTGCCGATCGTATCTGTTTATCATTAAGACTATATCCTTTCTGTAAAACCTCCAAGATTTTCCCGTCTTCGCCAGAATCCTCGGTCGTTATGGTGTCTACCGCATCGTGAAGTTTTGGATCAAAATCTTGACCTGCTGGATTAAATTGTTTGAGGCCATTTTGTCCGAGGACTGAAAGTAATTGATTATAAATATATTCTACGCCCATTCGCCACTCTTTTGGTGCTTTTTCCCAAGCCTCTTTGTTTTGCATTGCCATATCAAAGCTGTCGAGGACTGGAATAATGTCGGTGATTAGATTTTCGTTGGCAAACTTTACTATATCTGCTTGGAGGTCGGCATCTCTTTTGCGGGAATTTATAAAATCAGCTTTTGCTCTCTGCCATCCGTCTAGGTATTCTTGTTTTTCTGCCTCGGTTTCTTTTAGTTTTTTTCTAAGTTTGTCTAGAGCTTGTTTTGGATCTTTTTCTATAAATTCCGCATCGTTTTCAAAGACGATTTCCTCGTCTACATTTTCTTCGTTTTCTTTTTTGTTATGTTCTTTGTCTTTCATAACAACAATATATTATCAAAACCACCAACTTATTTTCAAGTATTTTCAAATATCCTAAAACAGAAAGAGAAATTTTATCGCTTTGACCACTGAGGAGCCTTTCGAGCTTTCTTGAGACCGAACTTACGTCGCTCTTTTGCACGCGCATCTCGCTTTAGTAAACCAGAAGATTTTAGACTTTTTCGTAGTTCTGCATCAAATTCTACAAGACCTCGAGAAATACCGTGTCGTAGAGCCTGCACCTGTGAGCTGATACCGCCTCCTTTTATAACAGCAGTAATTTTAAATTTTATTGGAGTCTTTGATGCACCGAAGGCTTCTTTTCCTACGAGTTGAAGGGCTTTTGTAGGGAAATACACATCGTATTCTCTTTCGTTTACAACGATAGTATTTTTTGCAGCTTCAGTCATTCGCACACGAGCCACAGAAGTTTTTCTTCGGCCAATAGTTTCTATGTATTTTTCTGATTTTTCTGTATTCATATTATTCAGTAACGATTAAGTTTTTGATTATTTTTGCTCGAAGTTTGTTGATCGGAAGCATACCATATACCGCGTCTATAAAAAGATAACTGTAGCCTTTTTTTGCCAAAAACTGAGCAGCTGTCTTTGTTTTAAGTCCACCTGGGTAGCCAGAATATGTTACGTATTCTTTTTCACGAAGCTTTTTTGCATCAAATTTTACTTTTGAAGCATTAACAATATGCACCTTTACATTTTCTACATTATTTTTTGCAAAGTGAGTTGTTTGTTTACCTATGAGAATTTTAGCTGCTTCACTAGCAACTCGTCCTAATCTTTTATCTTGTGCGTCTATTGTGTGTTTCATAAATATTATACAAATTCTATAATTGCCATTGAAGCGCGATCACTTGGCCGAGTACCCAATTTTACAATACGTGTATATCCACCTTTTCTGTCTTTGTATTTTGGTCCAAGTACATCAACAAGCTTTTTTGCACCGTCTTCTCCTATTTTTGCTGAAAGAAGTCGGCGTGATGCGATAGAGTTTACTTTTCCTTTTGTAACGAGTTTTTCTACTACTGGTCGCAAAGCTTTTGCTTTTACTGATGTTGTTTTAATTTTCTCGTTTATTATAAGTGAAAGAGCAAGAGATGCGACAAGAGCGTTTCTCTGATTTTTTTCTCGGCCGAATTTCTTTTTTGAAGAATGATGTCTCATTTTGATTACTTAAGTGTTACGCCAAAATCGTTTAAAATTTTCTTTATTTCTGTTACTCCCTTTGTTCCAAGACCTTCGATTTCTGCAATATCTTTTTCTTTCTTTCGCACCAATCCACCAAAAGTACGAATGTTTGCACCAGTAAGAGCGTTCATTGTGCGAGCAGAAAAATTGAGAGACTCGATTCTAGTTTTTAGAAACTCTGGATCAAGCTCCTTTTTTTCACCAGCTTCAGCGCCATCAAGAGATTTTGCTGGCTCTGGCATTTCTTCTTCTTTAAAACCAATAATCGCTTTTAACTGGTTGATACTAATTTCAATTGCTTTTGATAATGCATCATGAGGAAGCATTGTGCCGTCAGTTTCTATTGAAATGCGTAGACGATTAAAATCAGTTCTATCTCCAACACGCATATTTTCTACCTCGTAGCTCACTTTTCTGATTGGAGTAAAAACTGCATCAAGAGTAATAGTGCCGATATCAACTCGATTTTTCTGAAGTACTTCTTTTGATACATAACCAAGACCTTTTTCTACAGTAATCTCTAGATTGAGTTCTGTATTTTTATCTGTAATGTGCGCAATAACCAAATCTGGATTTAATACTGAAACTTGTCCAGAAGCTTTTATATCTTTTGCTGTCACCTCTTGCATACCCTTTACTTTGAGTGTGAGAGTCTGTGGCTCGTCAGAATGCATAGCAATACGAACCTTTTTTAGATTCAATAAGATTGTTATGACATCTTCTTTTACACCATCCAAAACAGAAAATTCATGACTTACGTCATTTATTTTTACAGAAGTAATAGCTGCACCAGGAAGAGATGACAAAATAATTCTTCGAAGAGAGTTGCCTAGCGTATGACCGTATCCAGGATAAAGTCCGTCTATTTCATAAACAGCCGAGAAATTATCTTCGGATACAATTTTTGGCTTTGAAGGCAATACAATGCTGTGATGGACCATAGTGGTTTTTATTATTAATTCTTAAATATTATCTACTATAAAATTCGATGACCGAATTTAAATCAAATAAAAGTTCTCCCTGATCCATTTTTGGCATACCCTGAACTTCTATTGTTTTCTTTGCTGAATCAACTTTTAGCCATGACGGTGCTGTTTTTGCCTGAAGTCTTTCTTCAAGACCCACAAACAAAGTTTTCTTTGTACTTCCTTCTCGCAGTTCTATCACATCTCCCACAGAAACACTAAAAGAAGGAATGTTTACAATGTGTCCATTTACCTTTATGTGATTATGAGAAACAATCTGACGAGCAAGAGGTCGTGTGTGTCCAAAACCTCCACGAAGAACTACGTTGTCTAATCTTCGCTCTAAAAGCTCAAAAAGTGCACCAACATTATCTGTACCCTGCGCTGACATCGCTTTCTTAACGTAATTTGAAAATTGTTTTTCTGTAAGTAAATATGTGAATCGAGCTTTCTGTTTCTCGTTCATTTGTACGCCGAAATCTGTCTTTTGTTTAGGTCCTCGACCCTTTGACATAGTCTTTGATTTTCGTGTTTGAGATAGCACATATTTCTGTGTTTGAGTTTTCTCAAATACAGGTGCTCCGAGTCTGCGTGCTATTTTGTATCTTGGTCCAATAATCATGTTATTTAAACTCTACGTGGCTTAGGTGGCTTAGGCCCATTGTGTGGCACCGGAGTCACGTCTTTGATTGATAAAATATTGATTCCTTTTGAAATAAAACCTCGTATAGAAGATTCTCGACCAGAACCCACTCCTTTCACTATTACAGCAACGTCTTTTACTCCAATAGTCGCTGCTTTTTGAGCCAAAATTTCACCCACTTTTGCAGCTGCAAAAGGTGTGCCCTTTTTTGCTCCTCTAAAACCAAGCGAACCACTTGAAGACCAACCGAGCGTATTACCCTTTGGATCTGTGAGCACAACTTTTGTATTGTTGTATGTTGATTGAACATACAAAATACCAGTATCAATCTTCTTTTTTGAAGATACAGCCACTGGAGCTTTTTCTCCGGCTTCTGTTGCCTCAGTCTCACCTTTTTTTACGATTCGCTTTTTTCCCATTTTTATTATTATTACTTCTTTTCTACCGCACGCTTACCGCTTCCCATAGTCTTTCGTACATTTCCTCGTCTTGTACGAGAATTTGTTTTTGTACGCTGACCACGTGAAGGTAAACCTCGAGCATGACGAGTACCTCTATAGGTTTTGATATCTTTCAAACGTTTTATATTGCCTGCGACTTCTCGTTTTAGGTCACCTTCAATCTTAAAGCGTTCGATAATACCTCTAATCTTATTCTCATCATCAACAGAAAGATCCTTTGGTTTTTTCCCAAATTCTATTTTAGCTTCTGCTAAAATTTTGTGCGCAAGTGGACGACCAATACCATAAAGGGTTGTAAGTCCAATTTCTAATCTTTTTCCTTCTGGAATTGTAATACCTAGAATTCTCATAAATATATTTTATTAACCTTGTCGCTGTTTATGGCGTGGATTACTTTTGCAAATGACGTAAACATATCCTTTTCGACGGACAGTTTGACATTTATCACAGATTTTTTTAACTGACGATCTAACTTTCATTATTTAAATATTTATCGTGTGTTTTTTATAAACGTTTTACTATTCTACCTTTACCTCCGTACTGATCGAGTTCTACGGCCACTTTATCTCCGATAAGTACGCGAATTCTGTGAAGTCGCATCTTGCCGGCGAGGTACGTGAGCACCTCTTCTTCCTGGCCTTCAAATTTAACCTTAAAGAATGTATTTGGCAAGGCTTCTGTGACAATGCCGACGATTTGGTTCTTTTCGTTGTTCTTATCCATTACAATATAGGCAATGCGAAATATACTAACAAAATATAGTATTTAGTCAACTACTTTACTGCTGGGCCTTCACTTCTAAGCTTATTTTATCTGTGTTTTTGGGAAAAGACAGCTTCCAAAATGGCCTCAAAGTTGCCTTTGCTTTATCGACTGATTGATAGGTAGAAAGCACAGAACTAAGGCTTTTCTTGGGCTTTCCCATCAAATCATGCTTTATTTTCTCCTCATCAATCACCCACACAAAATGGGCATTTCCCTTTATTGTGACCTTAATATCCTTGTCACTTGCACTAGATAGAATTGTGTTGTCTGGTAGTGTTAGAGCGAGTTCTGATAGATTGGACACAACGACCTCACCCTCTTCTGCTTGTGTTGGAGATTCTTTTGCTAGCTCAGCATTGAGTGTTTTTTTATCAAAAATAACTGCAGTTATTGTTCCCTTTTCATTTATTTTTACAGAAGAATCTTTCACTTCTGATTGTGGTAAAAGTTCAAACACAAAAGAAACTGCGTCTGGATAAAAAACAAAAGAGTCAGGAATTTGTGACTTCACTTCTGTAATGAGTTGGTCTCGGAGTTGTGATTTTAAAGAATCTTCTGTCGCAGACATTTTTTCAGGAGTAATCTTTTTTACTGTACCCACAAAACCACCCTGCATTACCGTTTCTGAACGAGCATAGATATTTGTAAACTTTGGATCACCTTTGAAGCCTGGAATTGTAAAATCTGACAACCCTATATTGTAAGATTCCCCTGCCTTGTCGGCATAAATAGTGGCCACAACACTTCCAGGAACAATATCGCTACCTTTTGTGGTGTACCCAGGAATAGTAACAGCTTCGGCTATTCTGTATATTAGACCCTGAGAAGTTTCAAACCGGGTTGAAGCTATGAGCTTTTGACTAGTCTTGCTGTTTTTATTGTAAATAACGATTCGTCCAGAAGACTTTTTTTCTACTTTTTCTTCACCAGAAGCATCGACGATTTTACCTGATTCTTTTGAGATTGTAACAATTTCAAACCCAAGTCCACCGTCTGTGGGTGTTTTTTCTGCATTCAATGTAACGTTTAGATTTGCGGTCTCTGTTTTTGGAGTTATTTCTACTTGTGCGTGTACAAAAAGAAAGGACACAGCGAAAGCTAGTACCAAGACACAAAATGCCGTTACAATCCACAAACTTTTTTTAGATGATTTTTGTCCAGTAAAATTATTTTCGTATGGATTTTTTGGTGGCCTTGGCGGTGTAGAATAATCAGCTAAGGGTTCTTCTTGCGGTTCTACTTTTTTAGCTGTGCGCCTACTATCCAACCTTCTAGGTGGAACTATTTCTGATGATTGTGTGTAAGTACTCTGTCTTCTGTTTGAAATGGGGATGTTTCTGATTGACTTGGTTTCTCTGGGTAAGACATCTTGTACAATTTTTTTTGCCATAATAATTGTTAAAAAGATTTATGTCAGCTAATTGTATACAATTTACAGAATGTTGTAAACTTTTTATTCACTAATTGTGTTGAACAACTTATTAAAAAAAATACTTTCAAGTGCTAAAAACGGATCACGCTTTGCCTGTCCATCAAATTCTACAAACTGCGACAATTTTTCTTCATCTAAAAGTATTACTGGTATCGCCTGAAAATCTGTTGTATTTTTTTGTGCAGAAGAAAGATTATCTTTTATACTCGATACAAAAAATGGCGCAACATCAGAATCAACCGTTACAAAAATTTTAGAGGGAGTGTGACCCTTGGCCACATCTGATATTGCATGGAAAAAATAATTATTCCAATCTTCCTTTGCTTTTTGTAGCGCTCTGTCTATTTTTTCTGCCGAAACCTCTTCTGCGTGTCCACGTGCATGCATTTTTATAAAAGAAAGTGCAATCTCTGGTAAAACATTAAACTCTTCAGCTACCTTTGCCACAAGATGATTGCGACCCAAAGGAAAAGATGTAGTTTCCATAAGGATACCTTTCTCTACAGAAGAAATGTCGGTGACTTCAGACGAAATGTCCATAAATACAAAGTCAGATTCATTTGAAAAAATATCACTAACAACATTGTGTTCTGCAAGAGAATATGAAGTAAACATCATATTTTTTGAATAGAAAAATCTACCGACGATTGTTTCTATTGAGCGCACTATATTTTTTGAGGCAAGACTCATAAAAATAGCGAGTTCTATTTGACGAGCCTTTTTTTGATATGGATCTTTGGTAATGTAACCGTTTAATTTTGTTTGGATAATTTTCTTTTCAATAACATCTATATCATCTGGTGAAATAGCGCCTATCTGCCTCTGTGTTACCTCTTCTTGAAACAAGCCCTCTTCTTTTTGCAAAAGAGACTCAATAAAATTTTTGTTGATTAAAATTGGCTCGTCATTTTCAATTTTAAGTATTTTTGTTTTTGAAATATACCAAGGTGAAGATAGCACACAAAATGTATGGGTTACTTTTTCATTTGAAAATTCAAGCTCTTGCAAACGCGCGAGGCCCTCTTCGGAAATACCCACAAGCACTTCTTCAAGTATGTGTAGAACAAGTGCTGAAAGTTTATCCTTTTCTGTTTTTTGAGGAACAGTAAGTGGAAGTCTTTTTGAATATATTATTTTAGGAGCCAAGCCATCTTTAAATAAAACAAGGGCACCAGCAACACTACCGTTGCCCACGTCTAATATTAAATTTATTTCTTGATCAGATTTCTCTTTAAAGAAAGACATCGTAACTTTTATTATACTCCACTAAAAACTATTTGAGAATCGCTTTTATCCTACGAACACCAGCTGAAACAGCTTCTTCTTTTGCGATTGTGAAGTGACCAAGCTCTTTTGTGTTTTTCACATGAGGTCCGCCACAAAATTCTTTTGAGTATGCCGTGTCGAGCGTGTCGCCAATAAAATAAATACTTACTTCGTCGCCGTATTTTTCATTGAAAAGATGTCGCGCGCTCGTGCGGAGTGCTTCTTCTTTTGAAAGTGTGACTTGATTCACTGGCATTTCAGCGCCAATTTTTTCATTTACTATGTCTTCCACGCGCTTTTTTTCTTCATCTGTCATTTTTTGAGTATGGGCAAAATCAAAACGTAGTCGCTCGGCGGTAATATTTGAACCTTTTTGCTCGACATGGTCGCCGAGCACATCATGAAGTGCCTGATGCAGTAGATGCGTTGCTGTATGGTATCGCAAAGATATCTCGCTAGTGTCGGCGAG
>CAYTVX010000005.1:0-21273 GCA_964441885.1 uncultured Candidatus Saccharibacteria bacterium | reverse complement strand
GAAATATCTTTTTTGTTTGTATAAAAAATAGCTCGGCGCAAAAGTCGGCGGAGCACATATCCTCTATCTGTATTTGATGGCACAATTCCATCCGCAATAAGAAATACAGATGTGCGTATATGATCCGCGATGATCCTTTGGGCTTTTGCATCTGATGCAAATGTAGCTGTCACACCAACCAAATCTTTAAATAGATCTGTCTCAAAAATATTGCGGGTGTTTTGCATCACCATAGAAAGTCGCTCGAGACCCGCACCGGTATCTACATTTCTTTGTGGGAGCTTGCCAACTATCACGCCGTCTTTTTTTAGGTATTCCATAAAGACATCGTTCCATATCTCGACGACTTTTTGCTCTTCATCTGCACGAACATATTCTTCTTTTGTCATGCCATTCGTGAGCTCGCCAGTAAGATCATAAAACATTTCAGTATCAGGTCCGCAAGGGCCGTTGTCACCCGCACTCCACCAATTTGTTTCTGCGGACATAAAATAAATTCGCTCACCGCTGATTCCATCGCGCACAAAAATCTCTTTCCATATTTCATGAGATGTCTCATCGCGCTGTGCATTTTCGTCGCCCTCAAACACAGTCACATAAAGTCGTCGCGGATCTAGACCGAGACCTTTTTCTTTCGATGTCAAAAATTCATAGCTCCATTCTATCGCCTCTTTTTTCCAGTAATCACCAAGCGACCAGTTGCCAAGCATTTCAAAAAAAGTGGCGTGAGTATTGTCGCCTATATCATCTATGTCTACTGTGCGTAAACATTTTTGTACACTTACGAGGCGAGAGCCTTCGGGATGTTTTTCTCCGAGCAAGTATGGCACAAGCGGCTGCATTCCCGCTGTATTGAAAAGTGTACTGTCAGTCGTACTTTTTTCATCAGATGTAACGAGAGAAGCGGACGGCAAGACAACGTGCCCTTTTTCTGGTAAATTTTTAAAAAAATCTAGAAATTTCTGCCTTATCTCCTGTGAATTCATATAAGCAATATTATATCAATTTTTCCTCCTTCGCTAATACCTCAAGACGCTTAATATCGTCCGCAATACTCTTTAGTCCAAAATCAAAAAAGTCACGCTTTGTAGTGTCTATACCAATATCTTTAAATATTTGCTCTGGACTTTTACTCCCTCCGGCGCTCAAAAATTGCTCTATCTTTGTCGCAAACTTTTTGTCCTCAGAGTATTTTTTATAAAGTGCTTTGCTCACTATCTGTCCATAAGCGTATGAGTACACGTAAAAGAAATTGCGGATATGTGACCAAGTCACAAAAAAATATCCATCATCGGGCGTGAGTTTAAAGGACGGCCCGAGATAAGATTGCATATGCTTGTTCATCATTGCAGATATCTCTTCTTTACTCACATTTCCTTTTGCACGAATAGTCTCATGTAGCTCGAGCTCAAATTCAAAACAAGCCATCTGCCTAAAAATAGTTTGAATATCGTCACTAATCTTGTCGTGCAAAGCAAAGACCTGCTCTTTTTTTGTAAGCTTACCAAGAGTTTCTTCAAAAACAATGTTTTCAAAAAAAGTACTCGCCACTTCGGCTACAGCAGTAGAATAGCCTTGATATGAAAGCCCTTGTTTTTTACTGAGCTCTGTGTGAAAAGCGTGACCCATCTCGTGCCCAAAGGTCATTACAGAATTAAAATCTTCTATATGATTGAGCAAAACAAAAGTTGGTCTATTACTCCCTCCACTACAATACGCCCCACCCGTTTTACCCACTTTTGGAAAAACGTCTATCTGTCCATTTGATAAAAAAGAAAGAAATGTGTTTTTGTACCAAGATCCAAACTTTTCAAAAGAAGAAGTGAGGATACTGACCGCTTCATCAAAAGATATTTTCTTTTGAGTTTCCCCTATACCCACAGCCCTATCTGGATATCGCAAAGTACTGAGTTTTAGCATTTTTGCTTTTAAAGTAAAAAAATCGTGGCTTATTTTTTGTGATTTTTTTACTGACTCGCGCAACTGAGTCAAAGTCTTTTCGGATATTTCATGAGAAAGAAGTGTACTGGTATATGGTTTTGCAAAACCCCTCAGCTCATCACGAATTTTTTTATTTAAATATATGGCGTTTATTTCTGCAGCACTAAAATCAGATATTTCTTTTAATTTAGACATCACCTTGTCATGTACTTCATATCGTTCAGTTGTTTTTAATGTTCTAAGTAAAGAAAGTGCTTCAGAAACAGGAAGTTGTTTGCCACCAAACTCAATAGTTTTTTCATTAAGACTTTTTTCTACACCTCGCACCCAAAGACCGTATGATGGCAAAGCAGTGAGACTAAGTATTTTTTCTTCTGGCAAAGTAAGATCATATTTTGCATTATCAAAAGCCATCTTCAAGACATATCTGAAATAGACAAGGTTTTTGTCCGCAAGATATTTTTTCTGCAGGGGTTTTGAAATTTTATTTACAACAAGGGGAAAAAACAAAACACTATTCCCTATTTTAGTGAGACGCATAGACAGAGAAGTGGAGAGGGCCTGCATTTTTTCATCTGCACTATTTAAATCAGACGCTAGGTGCGCATATAAAGATGGCAAAAAAGCGTCCGAGCTCAAAGCCTCAAACTCAGTCAGTGCAATTAAAAGCTTTTTGGAGGTTTTTAAAAAATCAGTCCGGTCTTTATACTTTTTTTCAAATGCTTTGTATTTTTTCTCGAGAGCGTCTACATCTTTTTGAATTTTTGGATCATCTGGTGATGAGTAAAGCCGTTTTAAATCCCATTCTGTTTTGTATGATTTGTTCATATAAATTTCTTTAAAATCTTAAAATCCTCTTTTAAAGTATCTTTTGTCTTGCGATTATACACGGCCACAGCAGGATGGTACAGAGGAATCATTTTCACTTTACCATAAGGGGTTTTTGCTTCAAATATTTTGCCTCTAATTTTTGAAATGTTATCCAACTCTGATTCCAAACCATATCTCTTCATAATATACGCCATAGATACTCGCCCCAAAGTAGCTATTACTTTTGGTTGAATTATTTCTATTTGTCTATCCAAAAAAGGAGCATACATATCTATCTCTTCTGGCAATGGGTCACGATTCTGTGGCGGCCTATCCTTTATAATATTTGTAATGTACACATCATCACGTGGCATATCAGCAGAAAGTAGAAGCTCATCTAAAATTTTACCCGAAGCACCCATAAATGGTCGGCCTGTTTTTGCTTCATTTTTCCCCGGGGCTTCACCTATAAGTACAATGTTAGCAAAATGACTTCCCTCTCCAAGCACTGGGAAAGTTTTATTTTTTATTCTTTCTTTGCAAAGCGGAGATGCCGTAAATTCCATTACCTCGTCACGGATTTTCTTTAGAGCCTCTTTTCTTTCCTCTATACTTTTTTTAGTTTTAGCCATTTTTTAAATTTAAGATATGGCGCCTTCGAGCCTAAGTCTTTTTATTTTTTGAGCATGACCACGATTGTATCCGCCAATTTTTCCATCAGAGCGCACAACCCTATGACATGGTATCTCAGGATTGTAGTTTTTATTTAAAATACTGCCCACAGCACGACTTGCTTTTATATTGCCAGCTTTTTCTGCCACTTCTTTGTATGTTAATACCTTACCCTTTGGGATTTTGGCCACCACAGCAAAAACTTTTTCTGCAAATGTCATATTAAAATAGGGTCGGCTTTGATTTTGATGTTTCATTATTTACCAAATCAATATATCCACAATACTCACAAACACCTCCAGCTTTTGGAATAGTACTCGACTCCAAACATTCTTTTATTTTTTCTAAAGTCTTTTCAATCCAAGTATCTGATCCGGTGTAAGGGAAAATAGTTACATCAAATTCAAGTTTGCCGTCAAAAGAGGCACGGTCTTTTTGTCCATTTACGTACACAAAATATCCAGTATCAGAAACCTTGAAACCACTTTGTCTAAAAAGCCACTGATACACCTCCATTTGTCGGCGATATTGATCGTGCCATTTTGTATCATCCAAGCCTTCAATAGTCCCAT
The DNA here is from genome assembly GCA_964441885.1 of uncultured Candidatus Saccharibacteria bacterium. Taxonomy (GTDB): domain Bacteria; phylum Patescibacteriota; class Minisyncoccia; order Phycocordibacterales; family CALRHW01; genus SICJ01. The sequence continues at coordinate 17,278 of CAYTVX010000005.1, read as the reverse complement.
CTTTTGCAGTAGCCTTGTAATCTACTATCATGAGCTCGCCATTTTTATTTACCCAAACATCGTCTATGGCGCCAGATACAAGAAGACCTGTTGGTTTATGAAAATACTGTATACCTTCAAAGTTTTCACGCCAAATCTCGATGTCTTTATGCGTAAATGGTACAGCGTCTATACCATATGTATCCATGAGTGGATGCGGAGTTTTATTTGCACGATGAATATCAAATTCTTTTTTAAGCAATGCGTCCACAGCGACGTTGAGCGTAAAGGCGGGAAATTTTGGACGACTAATACCAAGTTTGTTGTCTAAATAAAAACACCGCGGACAATCAGAAAACAAATCTATCTTTGAGCGACTCAGTTTCCATTTTGCCCCTCCATAATTCCAATCTGGACTCCTTTTTTTCTTTTTTGCGGAATAATAATCAGACATTTATAGATGAAGTATCTGTTGTAGATGGCGCACTTAGTAAAGACGGAGTTTTTGATAAATCAACATCATCCTTTTTTGCAAAGGCCTTCACTCTAAGCTCTATAGACCATAAAATTGTAAATGAAAAGAGTGTCAGTATTGTGGCAAAAATCGCAACTGAAAAAAACTTAAAGCCCACAGCCATTCCAATACCACAAGACACCCACAAACCCGCAGCTGTGGTTAGACCACTAAGCTTTGAATCCTTCATAATAATCAACCCCGCCCCAAGAAAGCCTATGCCTGTTACAACACCAGCCGCCAAACGCAATGGGTCAAAGCTAGAGACAGACACGAAAGTCTCTGCCACCATAGTTGAAATTAAAATAAAAAGACATGATCCCATACACACCAAACCATAAGTTCTCATTCCCGCGGTCTTTTGCGCAAAAGTTCTTTCGACGCCGAGCAATGTACCCAAAAGCATCGCCAGTATCATTTGTAAAAAAGGCAGTGTATAAGCGTATGAGAAAATATCCATAAATAAAAATTTAAATAATAAATGTTATAGTCTTATTTTACAGAAGACCCACCTCCTCCACAACCCTATCAATTTCTTCCTGATTTAAACCAAGTTCTGGCAAAAGCTCTTTTCTTTCTACCAGAGTTTTACAAAGTACTACCCCGTTTTCAATCAAAGCCTTAATATTTGTTGAACTAAGCGTTCTCAAACAAGTAATGGGATGAGCTCCAGCATCCTCTATAAGATCCTGCAAATTACCTTTGGATGGAAAATTCCAGCCAACCATATGGATCCTATTACACATTCCGTATTCAATAGCTGTACTAGTAAACTTTGTATTTGTAATCAGCCAACCCTCATCAAGCATTCTTGGTTTTCCATATTCAACAAACTCTTTTCCAGACAAATCTTCAAAACGTGCTTTTACATAAAGTGCCACCTTTAAATCAGAGCGTAATCCAGGCTCATTATGAAATTTTGCTTCACACATAATCAATTTATTTTCATTATAAGCCACCACATCTACTTCATGTTCAACACAATTACCTTGAATGTGTTGTCCTGTAAGAGCTGTATATCCCTTACTTTTAAATATTTCAGCAATAAAATCTTCAAAAGGAAAACCTGTAGGGCCAAGATCCATAATAGCCCTCTTTAATGAATATCTGATAGCAGATGGATTTTCAAATTTTCGCAAAAGAGCAAAGGCGTGCAAATAAATTTGAGTAGTACTCATGCCATCGCGAATCTCCTCTTCTATATGTCTTAAAATTAAATCTGCCGTATGCGTTGAAGCGCCAGACTTTTCCAAAGAGCGTAAAAATTTTTCTTTATCAAAAGCCTCACGTTTTCCTCCAACTTTTGTAATTGTAATCGGTGTGGTACTCATTTTTTATTAATTTAAATATAATTCTCTATTTTTTTTATGGCCCTGAAAATCTTTTGCATAATACATCACCCCAGCTTTACTTGAAAGAAAATACAGATATGGAGTTGATGTGGGTTTTAGTGCTGCCACAATAGAATCATAACCCGGATTTGATATTGCCGTTGGTGGCAAACCCACGTTCTGATAAGTGTTATAAGGTGAATCTATTTTTAGATCTTCCGCAGAAAGTTCATAAGAGTTTTTACCATTTACATATTGAAATGTTACATCCACTTGAAGTGGCATACCAATCTCTATTCTTTTCCAAAGTATGCCAGAAATAATTTGTCTCGTTTCGGTCGTTCTAGCCTCTTCTTCTAAAATTGAAGCCATATTCACAATGTCATCAAGGGACTTACCAGACATTTTTATATCTTCAGTTAGATCTTTAGTTTTCACATTAAAGTTTTTTTCCATAATTGATATCACGTCACCCGCTGTTGAATTTAAAGGAAATAAATATGTATCAGGAAAAAGATATCCCTCTTTTGCAGAAACAATAAACTGCTCTGAATTAAACTTGTTAAGGTGCTTTTTTAAAAGCTCAGCGATTTGAAATACGTTGTATCCCTCTGGTACGGTAATTTTTGTTGGCACAATACCGTATTCTGCTTTTGTAAAACGCTTTGCTAAAACATACACATTACATGGTTCTGCAAAAAAATAATCACCAGCTTTTATACCACCACTGTGATCTAAAAAAGTAACTATACTTTTAAATAAAAATGGTGAACGAATGATTTTTTTCTCAGCTAAAGATTCAGCGACCTCAGACACAGACTGGCCTTTTTCAACCGTATATATTACGTGAGTCGGAAAAAAGTCTGGTGGAGTAAAAAAATGTACACGAAAAAGCATTGCCCCCAAAACAAAAATAGCTATTTTTATAGCAATTTTGTTTGTTTGTAAAAATAAATAAAAGCGATTTGTTTGCATACATTAGACAGGAAGATTTGGCGGCGCCTCCCCCTTCTTTGACATTGTCTTTTGAATTGAAGGAGTGGTAGCAACACTTCCAGGGAAATGATATATGGTCGCAAGCTCTTCTGTATTTAAAATAAAAGGCTTCTGTCTGTAGTGCTTGTAAGGAGGATAGAAAAATGATCGGCGCTTATAAGCATCAAGCATATGATGCTCTAATTCGTTTCTTCTGTGGCGTCCAAAATCTTGCCAAGGATAATCAAAATCAGTAAATTTACCTAGCTTAAAACCATTTAAGTTTTGTGAACTGTATTGTTTGAAACTTCCAATAAGTCCGGTAATACCTACTGGATTAAAAGCTTCTGGGTTAGCAATATAAAAACCACGGATACACACTTCAAATGGAAACTTGGACATACTTCTTTCAAGAGCAGTAATAACCTCTGATTCACCCTTTGTGGCCTGGCGAAATCGTGCACCATCTTCTTCACTTTTACCTTTGAGCTTAGAAATTAATTTTTCAATTTCTTTCTTTCCAGCATCAGTCCAATCTGGTTTTTCAAACAAACGCACATCTATCCAGCCCTCTTTTCGATGAGCTTGCAAAATAATCTGAATCCATACTTGCTCACCCATTTTCATTGAGCCCAAAAACTCCAAAACAGAAGTCATCGGATCAATTTTAAATTCTTCTTTTGGATCTTTATCTAAGCCATAATCAACGTAAGTTTTTATAGGATATACATCGTCTTTTGTTAATTTAAAATATGTCGCCCAAAATGGAGCTGGGTCGCTTGGCTTTAAATCGTTGAAATGATGAACCTCTTTTGTATAATCTTCTACTTCATGAATCTCAACACCAGGATATTGGCCATAAATTTGTGTCTCTACAATCTTTCTAAATTTTGGCCTAGTCCAAATAAAAAACTTAACCTGACCACCCAAAGACACCAGCTCCAAAGAAAACCAAGGGCGGGCCTTTCCTTTTACAAAAGTTTCTATGTAGGAATTTTTACCAGCCTGATGTAGCGCCGAAAGGACAATCTCCATAGCCAGCGGTGACTTTGTGATTTCTCGTGGAAGTTTAATTTCTAAAAGCACTGAACCTTCATTTTTAATAAACTTCAAATAGATATAACGCATCCAAACCTGAAAAAAAATAGTTGCCAAAAGAATTGGTAACCATAAAGGCATAAACATATATAAAATCTTAAAAGATTTTATAAGTAAGACATTAGACTGAAGTTCTAAAAATAAACTATTCATAGAATTATTTTACCACAAACAAAAAACCCCATCTACGGGGTGTTCTGTTTATGCGATATTGTATTTTCCTTGTTTGTCCTTTTTGAAAAACTTTGGATTCTGGAGATTCACAAGAATGGTGTTTTCCTTCACATATCTTTCTTTTAAAACTCTGTCTACTATTTCTTCTTTAGTAAGTGGCCCATTTTTTTCTATAATCTTTCTTATAACGTCTTTTACAACACCACTCATATATCCCCATTCAGCAAGAGCGTAGAGTCCTCGTCCAACCAAAACGAAACGTGGATCTTTTATAAGTTCGTTGTGAGTAGTAGCCACATGTGCTTTTTTCTTGAAAATTTTCTCAATTGAACTAGCTACCTCTCTAAAATGAATTGGTGAGCCATGTTTTCTGATAACCAAAAAAGCATAGTCTCGCATACCCTTTGCGTTGATATTTGAAGAGTTTGATTTTCCCCATTCACCGAGTGAATTTTTACCTAGATTCTTTGAAAGCGACAACCAACGCTTTATGACTTCTTCATTTTTATATTCTTCTGATACATCTTTTATATGATCAAGAAAAGCAGAGACCATATCTGATTCTGGAATAATATCGGTGCTTGAAAGATTTGAATACATTTTTCTGAGCGCCTCATGAATTCTTTCTGAAAGTTTTGCGTCTACATACCATCGATGCTTAAATTCTTCGTCTTCCTTTTCTTTTTTAAAATCTTCTCCAATAACAAGTAAAAAATGAGTGTGATTTTGAACCCCCTTATCTTTTGAGACATGATTTAAGAGGTCGTGCTCTGATATAACACTTCCGAGCTGTTTTACATATGATTTTAATTCATCAAAAGTTTTTTTCTCTTTTGTATATTCTTTTGATTTGCGAATATTACCAATAGAATAATTTTCAATCTGTCTTACTCGCTCACGAGTGATGCCGTACTTTTTTCCAATAGCTTCAAGCGTCATTTTGCTAGTATTTGCACCAAGACCATAACGACTAATCACAACATCTTTTGCACGGTCAGTAAGGACACCGAGAAGTCTTTTTGTGACTTGTTTTGGATTAAAAATTATAGCTGGTGTTTTGTCTTTCATGTGTTTGTTTTATCACTATAATGAAATTAAGTCAAGAAAGCAAGTAAAAACACAAAAACAACTAAATAACAATGCTAATAAGTTTGTTTTTTACGTAAATTATTTTCTTTATTTCTTGACCCTCTGTCCATTTTTTTATGTCCGGAATAGCTAGTGCCATAGCCTTTATTTGCTCTTCTGTCTGATCTTTTGTCGCCTCAAAAGAGGCACGCATTTTGCCATTTATTTGCACGACGATTGTAACGGTATTTGTCTCCAATAAAGACATATCCGCCTTTGGCCAAGTCTCGTTTTCAATAGATTTATTGTTTTTTAACATAGCCCAGAGCTCTTCTGAAATGTGTGGCGCAAACGGCGCAAGTAAACGCAAAAATATTTGATAATAATCGCGAGAAATTTTTTCTTGTTTTTCAAAATCGTTTGCCAAAATCATAAGCGAAGAGATCGCTGTGTTAAATTCCATTTTTTCTATGTGATCTGAAACTTTTTGAATCGTTTTGTGCACAGCAGAGGCAAGGTTTTTATCCGCATCAATTTTTTCATCACCCCTTAAATCTACTTTTTCCAAAAATCTCCACACTTTTTCTAGGAAACGGCGCGGGCCGATAATAGCATCTGTATTCCAAGCTATTGCCTGATCAAAAGGCCCCATAAACATTTCATATACGCGCAAAGTATCCGCTCCAAACATTTCTATAATACTGTCTGGGTTTACGACGTTGCCTTTTGACTTGGACATCTTTTCTCCGCCTTCTGCGAGTATCATTCCGTGTGCTGTGCGTTTTTGATATGGTTCACTCGTCGGCACTAGTCCAATGTCAAAAAGAAATTCATTCCAAAAACGAGAGTAAAGCAAATGTAAAGTCGCATGCTCCATGCCACCGTTGTACCAGTCTACATTCATCCAATATTTCATTTTTCCCATATCGGCAAAATCGGCGGCGTTTTTTGGATCTATATATCGCAAAAAGTACCAGCTAGATCCAGCCCAGTTTGGCATTGTATCTGTCTCGCGCTTTCCCTCGCCACCACACGCAGGACATTTTGTATTTACCCATTTTGAAATTGACGCAAGCGGAGACTCACCGGTATCAGTCGGCACATAGTTTTTTACTTTTGGAAGCTTCAGCGGCAAATCTTTTTCCGGCACTGGCACGATGCCACATTTTTCACAGTGTATGAGTGGTATCGGTTCACCCCAATATCTCTGTCGAGAAAAAATCCAGTCGTGCAGGTTGAAAGTTGTGACTTTTTTGCCGTCTACTATTTCCTCTTTTTTTCCAATCCAATTTTTCTGTGCGAGTTTTATTTGCTCGACAAAATCAAGGCCTGCAAGGTCGCGATCTAGCTTGTCTGCGTACTTTGTAATGGCAAGCATCCATTGCTCTTTGTCTTTTTGCTCTACAGGAGTGCCACAACGCTCGCATTTACCATCTATCACCTCTTCGTTTGCAAGGCCGATTTTATCTTTTGGACACCAATTGATGGCCATCTTTTTTTTGTATGCAAGTCCGTGTTTGAAAAATTGCAAAAAGAGCCACTGCGTCCAGCGATAATACTCCGGATCACTAGTATCTATCTCGCGCGACCAATCAAAAGAAAAGCCGAAAGATTTTAATTGTTTACGGAATGTGTCCGTATTTTTTTTGGTGACTATTTGAGGAGCTATACCAGTCTTTATAGCGTAATTTTCTGTAGGCAGACCGAAAGCATCCCAACCTATCGGATAGAGCACGTTGTAGCCATCAGCGCGCCTTTTACGAGCTATTACGTCCATTGCTACGATGCTTCTAGCGTGCCCGACATGCAACCCATCACCAGATGGATATGGGAATTCTATAAGAGCATAGTATTTTGGTTTATTAGAAAAATCCTCGGCACGATGCGACCCATTTTTCTCCCAAAATTTTTGCCACTTTTTTTCTATTTTCTTATGATCGTACGGTTTCATTATGACTTAATGTACCTTCTATTTAGCTCAAAAGCTAGATAACCAACCCCCATTAAAATAAAGCCTGAAATAATAAGAGCAAACGGCCATCCAACACTGTCAGCAAAATAAACAGCGGTGGTTTGTATCAAATAACCCACCAAGAATAGTGCTCCTAAAAAAAGATACTCTTTTCTTTTCAAGAACACACTTAAATAGAAAACTCCTAAGATAATTAGCGGGAAAATAAAATCCCATATACCATCTAGAGAAATCGTAGCGCCGAGAAGTTCTATCAATCCAACAAGATTTATCATCTTTATCAAAACATTGTGTTTTGTATTTGATAAATACTGCCCAAAGAAAAGATGAGCCAGACCAAAAGAAGCGATCACATAAGTATAGATTTCAAAACCATCCATCATCACCCCATCAAGCATATAACTAACGATACTGTAACCAAACCAGGTCACAAAAATCGTACTAAATAAAACAAATAGTGTGTTTCTAAAAACAGCCAGAGAAGCTAGAAACACAACAGACATTACTCCGGACAAAAACATATTTTGAACTGTTGTTTCCATCTTATAACCACTTTCGTTTATAAGAACAAATAAACCAAAGGGTATTAAAGCAGATGAGATAACAAAAAACACACTAGACAGGGCATTTGTTTTTTCATTTCTATTAAAAAGTACTCCTGATATATACAAAGCCAAGCCAGATCCAAGTGTAATCACAATTCTTCCAACAGCACCAAGTTCATTCCAATTTTGAGCAACCAAAACCAATATACCAATAAGCACAACCAGTCCACCGATAGCGTAAAGAATGTGTGTCATAGACACATGTTGACCAATTTTTTTCATCAATCCGCCAGATTCAGTTTGTACAGTAGAAGATGGAGAAACGTTTTGCGTACTCATGACAGGGGCAGGCGCATTACCCTGTGCCACACTAGTCATGCCGCCATAAAAAGCTTGATTTAACTCTTCTTGAGAAATTTGTCTCTGGGCAACCAAATACCTAACCTGATTTAATACTTGTTCTTTATTCATAAAATTTATTTTACCCAACCAATAAATTTAATACTATATAAGTTTACATAACCATCATTACCACCAGTTGTTATATTTATTTTTTTTGTAAGATTACCTTTTTTTAGATAAATACCGCTATTGTTATTAGACGAACCAAAAATCTCAAAAATTCCTCCTCCATAGTAATCTGAGTTTTTCAAGAAATAAAAACCATCTGGAGACTCTTGATTTGAAGATACCTGAAACGATCTAGCTTCTTCAAAAGTAACCTGCCGACTCTTATCCTGTTTTGCATCATATAAATACAAATAAACCTTTGGATATGCGGGTTTGTATTTTGGATTAGGATAAGTATTCTCAAAAAAGTTTTTTACCAAAAATCCATTCTCCACAGAATAACTGTCACCATAAGCAGGACTCAGCTGTTCACCAACAGAATAAACAAAATTTGTTGTTGGTTTTAAAAGTACTCGAGGAATATAAACAAAAAGTGCGATAATAACAACCAAAAAAACAGGTATCAATAGCCCAACTAAAAGCGAAATATTTTTTTTCATATGCAAACATTATACAAGGAAAAGGACGGCCTAGCTACTGCTTGGCCGTCCCATTGTGTTGATTGATTTTCCCCGTAGGAAATCACTTTTTGCGCCTACGCGTGACGACGGTGCGAGCCTTGCTCTTGGTCGCCTTCACGCCGTAGATCCTCTTGGTGATTTCCCACATCTCAGAGTCGTCGTGAACGACTCTGGACTTACCATGAACAGCTTTCATCACTCAAACCTCCATGTAGCTGAGAAACAAAAACGCTGTGCAACCAACAACATGCTAGTTGCCATCCATTTAAAATTAAACACCTGATACAAATTTTTGTAAAGACGCGGATGTTTATATCTTAAATTCCATCACATCCCCGTCTTTTACGATGTAGTCTTTGCCTTCGGTGCGAAGCAAGCCTTTTTCGCGAGCAACACCCATAGAGCCGGCATCGAGAAGCTTGTCCCACTCTATCACCTCCGCGCGAATAAATTTATCTTTAAAATCAGTGTGTATCGCTGTGCCCGCCATCGGTGCATTCCAGCCACGCACTATCGTCCATGCGCGAGTTTCTTTTTCGCCAGTTGTAAAATATGTAATCAAATTGAGCAAATCATATCCTGTGCGAATCAGATTGTTTATACCGTCATCATGCGCGCCAAGGTCAGCACGAAACATTGTCTTTTCTTCGCCGGTCATATCTTTTAGTTCTTCCTCGATGCGCGCATCTACCACCACCCATTTTGCATTAAAATCTGTGAGAAATTTTAGAAGTGCATTCCAGCGATCATCTTTTAAATCATCCAGATTTTTGCCACCCGCTTTTTTATTTAGCACATACATCATTGGCTTTGATGTGAGTAAATGAAGCTGTTTTATAATCGGCACTTCAAATTCATTTAAAGATACAGTCGAGGCGAGCTTGCCATCTGTGAGCGCTTTATCTATGCGAGTCAAAGCGTCCTGCTCAATCACCGCATTTTTATCCCCTCTTTTTACATCTCTCACCACATTGCCGAGGCGTTTTGATACAGTTTGCATATCTGCCAAAATAAGCTCGAGATTTATGACCTCAATATCTGAAATTGGATTTATTTTTCCATCCACGTGAATAATATTTTCATCATCAAAAATACGCACCACCTGCGCGATAGCGTCCGTCTCACGTATATTTGTCAAAAATTTATTTCCCAAGCCTTCGCCTTCTGATGCACCTTTTACAAGACCGGCAATATCCACAAACTCCACCGCCGCCGGCACTGTTTTTTGAGTATTTGAAAAAGCAGATAGCTTCCACAAGCGCTCGTCTGGCACTTCCACCACACCAACAGATGGATCTATTGTTGCAAAAGGATAGTTGGCAGCAAGCACACTCTTTTTTGTAAGCGCATTAAAAAGCGTCGACTTGCCGACGTTTGGTAGACCTACGATGCCGATGGATAGTGACATAAATTATTTAAATAAAACTAAATAGCAATCATAACACAAGAGGAAAGTGTCGGCCGTACTTAGACAGACCGACACTTAACCCTGGCAGAACATAATGCCTCGTGTGTTGTTCATGTGCCATAGCGCGTAATCCTTTTTGCCTTGAGGACACTTCCGTCCACAAGCTTTCTCGCCTCCATGTGACGCCTCATCTCATCATAAGGACACCATTCAAATGCCTTAATCTGATCGCGACTCATGTTGTCGAGAAAGCCGAGCTTTGTTGCAAACTCTTCAAGCTTGCGAACGCACTTGCTGATTTCGGCTTTTTCTTCCGATGACCAGCATGACCTGCTACCGATTCGACCTGTTTTCTGATACGCACCAACGATTTCTTCAATCTTTTTGGTGTACAGATCAAACCAGTGCCCGTAAAGCTCTGCATTGAGCTGGCGCTCAACCTCTTCTACCGAAGGCTTGCGCGACAAAGCGTTGTCCTGATTAGCCATTGTTTTCACCTCCTTTCTTCTATCAAAAAGGCTTTGCGATGACCATGCACGACGCATAATCTAACAACAAAATACAGTATTTTGAAGAAAAAGTAAAGGCTAAAATATTTTTTTCAACTCACTCTCGTATTTCTGCATCACCTCCATACTTGCCTTCATTTGATCCATACCGTGCTTCATTTTCTCTTGCACCTCTGCGCCAATTTTTTGAAACAAATCTGGATTTTTTTCTATCATAGCTATCATCTGGTCCTGCTGTGCTTCTGGAACATCTTTTAGCTTAGACTTCAGCATCTTTTTCAATAAAAAATTTTTTATAGACATAAAACTATTTTAACTTTTACTTTTTAGAAATTCAAGAGCGCCCCACAGACCGCCCACGTCACCAAGTTCTGATTTTTTAATGACTGGAGATTGTGGAAAAATCTTTAAAATATTTTTTAAATGAAACTCCACTCTATCTACCGGTATAGCTGGATTACCATTTATCATAGAACCACCGAGCACCACCACATCTGGCGACCACAACACAATTGTATTATACAAACCATAAGCAAGTTTTAGAGCAAGATCTTCCCATACTTCTGGATCACTCACCTCTTTTGGTTTTTTACCAAATCTTTTTTCTACCGCAGTACCAGAAATCGTTTGCTCCAAGGTAATTTTTTCTTGCATACCATTTTCTACAGAACCAACCGAAAAAAATTCTTGACCTGGTTCAAAACCCACAGACCTTTTATCGAGTTTGCCATCTACAATTCTTGCACCACCCACACCCGTACTCACCGTCAGATACTCCACAATAGAAAAACCCCTACCAGCGCCACAAACAGCTTCACCAAGACCTACCATTGCGGCATCATTTTCAATAAAAACCAGTGCACCAAGCAACTCTATCAATTTATCTCTAAGGGGCTTACCCACCCACTCTGTTAGATTTGGTGATGATAAAAGTGTCCCAAGGGTTTTATCAAAAACTCCTGGTACACCGCCACCCGCCACCTTAAATTTCCCCATAACACCAAGATGATTTACTGCGTCTGCAATAGCATTCATTCCATCTTCAAAATTTTGTGGAGTCTTAAAAATAAAAGGCTCTCCGATGTTTTTTCCATCTTTAGAAAAAGATATTCTGGTATTTGTTCCGCCAATATCAAACAGTAGGTACATTTTAAAAAGTTAAGAGATAATTTTTTTAAATTCTTCAATCATAGGCACCTGCTCTGCTTCTGTGCCATAAAAACGTGATACGTATAAAGCCGTCCAATCTGCCAAAAGAAGATTATTGAATATATTTTCCCAAAAAGATTCGCCTCCAACCTCCAATACAGAAGTGGCAAATCCACGATCCTCCAAAAGCTTCTTTGTTGTATCAATTCTTTTGCTAATTCTTGGATTATCTAAACCGTCTTTCAAAAATATGAAATGGAATTTTTCGTTTAGCTGGCGGGTGCTATCAATCACATCAAAACCGGTCATCTCGTTGTGATTGAGCTCTGGGAAAATATTATAAAATGCAGGAATTTTTCCAGTCTCATTAAATTTTATTTTCCAATTGTAAGCTAGAGCTACGTTGCGACGAGAAGAATAAATAATTGGTGTTTTTCCTTCTAATTTTTTTGCCAACGCCCTGCCTTCGTCCTCTCTCTTAAGTGGATTTATATGAAAAGCCAAAGCACGCAGATCTGCTACCAGTTTTTCATTACTTGTCAGCTTTGCTAAAGCGATAAGGGAAAAACCCAAAGCACTTCGTGGTTCTATTCCTACATTTGGAAGCTGAATATAAGGAAGATTGTTTTTTTGTGCAAAATCAATAAGTTTTCCAGCCAAAGCTACTACCGCTACTGAATATTTTTTCTCAAATGCTTTTTCTGCAAAATCTAAAACTTCCTCTGTATTACCAGAATAAGAACTCGCTATAAACAAACTCGTTGCAAATTTTTTGTGTGAAAGCGCCGGCAAACCATAATCTCTATGAATATATAGATCGAGGTCTGGATCAGACATTTTGAGTAAACCAGCCGCAAGATGAGAACCTCCCATACCAGCAAGTACAAAACTTTTTGCTGGCTTAAAATGCTCAGTATTTTGTACTTCTGGATCAAAATTAAACTGTGTTGCAAATTTCTTTATAGCTTCTTCCATGGCATTTATTATACTCTAAATTTTTGTAGCTGACTCAATGCGCTGTGCGGCCAAAATATATGCTGCATTTCTAAAAGTAGTATTATATTTCTCTTTCAAAGAAACAACATCTTTAAACGCAGAAACCATTAAAATATCAAGCTTTTTTAAAACATCTTCTCGAGACCATTTTTCATTGTGCATATTTTGATACCATTCAAAATAACTTGTAGCCACACCACCGCTATTAGCAAGAATATCTGGAATTACCACTATTCCCCTTTTTTCAAAAATCTCATCAGCGTCACTGGTTGTAGGACCATTTGCCATCTCTATAATAAGTTTAGCTTTCACATCTACAGCATTTTGTGCAGTCAAAACATTTTCAAGTGCAGACGGCACGAGTATATCCACTTCGAGTTCAAGTAATTTTTCATTTGTAATATCGGTTGTGCCAGCCAGACCAGAAAGTGATCCTGAAGATTTTTTATGTGCATTAGCAAGTGACAAATCAATCCCATCTTTATTATAAATTCCTCCCTTACTATCAGAAAGAGCGACAACCTTTAAACCTTGATCAGCCATGCTTTGCATAAAATATGTGGCAACATTACCAAAACCCTGAATAGCGACCGTTGCGCCATTTGCAGATACACCACCAGAAGAAACTGCGCCAAAAGCAAGTGCCTCTCTGACCACCACCCCACCACCAAATCCAGTTGCTTCTGTTCTTCCTTCGCTTCCACCATTTAAAACTGCTTTACCAGTAAAAGTTGCGGGGGCCTTTTTATCAATAATCTTTTCATATTCATCAAGCATGAAACCCATTATTTTTTCACCGGTATTTACATCTGGCGCAGGCACATCTAACTCTGGTCCAAGCACAGGATACATTTTTTTTATATATCCACGAGAAAGTTTTTCTATTTCGTTTTCACTGAGTTTTTTAGGATCAACGATAATACCACCCTTTCCACCACCAAATGGCACATTTACTACAGCGGTCTTAAATGTCATCCAAAAACTTAGTGCGCGCACTTCATCTAAATCAACATTTGGATGGAAACGTATTCCGCCTTTATACGGACCACGGGCATTATTGTGTTGACTCCTAAATCCATGAAATATTCTCTCACTACCATCGTCCATCATTATAGGAATGCTCACCTCTACATATCTATCTGGAGTTTTCATTCTTTCAATAAAATTCCGTGGAAATTGAGCGATCTTTTGTGCCTTATCTAGCTGAGCAATTGCATTTGCAAATGGATTCATATTTGTATTCATGGAGCAATTATACTCTAGGTTGCAAACTCTATCCAGAAAAAATAGAAACGAACAACGGGCCCCCAATTTTAGGTAAGGCCCGTCGAAAAAAACTTATGCATAATTCCGTTGTTAAAGTGTGAAGTCGGAAATTCACCACCCTGGATCAGGAAGCCGCGAGGGCCCCCTTCTTCAGACTGGATTCAAACTGCTGCTTGAGACGGATGAGGCAGCTCTGGAGCTCGGTGCTCACAAAATGCCGTTGCCTGGCGTGCACGTCATTCGGAAAGACAGTGCCCACCACCTTCTGAACCACCTTGACGACGTCGCTCACCTGCCCAACGATGAACTTCTTGCCCTCTTCGAGCAAAAGGTCGGGCAAATGCACCCAGCTCTCGAGCGTACGGAGCTCGAGAGGGACCATCTGCTTGAACATCTGGCCGATACGGCGCAGTTCTGCGGTGATGTCCATGGAGTTCGACTTGGCCGGTGTCGGTGATGACGAACAGGGTTTGTGCCTGCGAGTCACCGGACCGACAACTTCCAAATGTGGGTTCTTCATTGGTTTATCCCTTCACGATTTGTCAAAACGGAACACATTGGGCAAGAGACATTCCCTTACCATAGTTCCGTGTTTAACTATACTCTGAAAAAAGTGAAAATCAACACCACTTATGCACTAATTAGATTTTGGATTAGATTTTAAGGTTGATGTAGAAATTATATTTTCTGCCTCAACTGCAGTGTCAAACCCTTGCTTAAATAATGTAAAGGCTCCACCGTATTCTGCTGTATTAAATTGGACATCACCATCAGCAACAAAAGTTATAGCTCGATCAAGGGTTGTAGAAGCTAGGGTACTTGAAGCTACGGGTAAGATGAGGGCCCGATCTATGATCTTATTGTTATCTTCTAAAATTACTTTGACCTTATCTATTTGCACCAAAGCATTCTCTCTTTTATTTTGAGCAACATCTTTTTTTGTCTCATTATTATCAATGGTTGGTATCTTTGCTTCTACTTCCTCACGAGCTTGAACAGAAACAATAAGATTTTCTTCAATCGAACTCACTATCTGACTCAACTCACTCTCTACCACTTCTGTTTTCTCGACTTCTGATGTATTTGTATCTACTGCTACTTTCAAAACAGCAGGTTCTTCCGATGGAATAACTTCACCCACCACCGCAACATCAGTATCTAAACTCACACTGATGTCTGTTTTCACATCAACAGGTTTTTTTTCTTCAACAACTTCCACCGAAGCTTTTTGTTCCTTTTCTATTTTTGTAAGAGATTTACTGTGTTCTTTTAAGGACTTTTCAAAATTCTCACTTACATCTATAGCTACTTTCAAATCATCGTTTGCTTCAATCACTGCGACTTGTTTTTGAACCTCATGTGCATGCTTTTCAAAACCCTTTTTGATTATTTCTTTTGCTTCTGTATCAAGCTCGCCTTTTACAGCAAGTTTTTGTGCCTCTTCAAGTCTTTCGCCAGCACGCTTGGTTTCAAAATATGCTTTTGATTCAGCTCCAAATAAAAACCATGAGCGCACCTGTTCGGCTTGTAACTTAAAAGGATATAGAGTGTCCTTTGGAAGAGCCCCCTTTGCTAAAAGAGATGTACCTCCACCAAAAAATACCAAAAGTGCCAAAGAAAGCACTACCAATCTTTGTGTGTGCACAAAGTATGGAGAAAAAATTTTGTGCTTTACTTCTTTTATTGAAACAAAAATAGCCGGAGTTTCTTTTACCGGATTATTCCTAACATACGCATCAACGTTGTGCCAAAGATGCTGTTTC
This sequence comes from uncultured Candidatus Saccharibacteria bacterium, assembly GCA_964441885.1. Lineage (GTDB taxonomy): Bacteria > Patescibacteriota > Minisyncoccia > Phycocordibacterales > CALRHW01 > SICJ01. Next base: position 1,500 of record CAYTVX010000005.1, on the reverse strand, counting down.
TCCTTTTCTGAAAGAAGAATTGTTTTAATGTTTTTTATTGTTTTTTTAAATTCCCTATTCATTTTTTTTATATATCTGCTTTATCTTTTCCAATCCACGGTGTATTTTTACTGAAATATTGTTTGGCGACTCTCCTAAAACTTCTGCAATCTCCTTTACACTCAACCCCTGTACATACTGCATAAAAATAACTTCTCTGTATGAATCTGGGATTTTATCTAGCAACTTAAGAGCTTGTGCGCCATCAATTTGATTTTCTAAATCTTGCGCTGTATCTGTATCGGTACTTCTATCGAAACCTTGTTCAAATAGATCATCCAAAGAGACAGATTTCTTTTTGCGGTAATGGTCTATTACTATATTGTGGGCTGTTCTAAAAAGAAAAGCCTTCATATTGACCACCTCACCTCCATTTCTAATGTACTCCCAAGTCTTTACAAAGGTTTCCTGAAGCATATCTTTTGCCTCGTCTCTATTAAGGGTCTTGAAATAACAATACCTAAAAAGAGAGTCTGTGTGCTCTTTATATGAATCTAGAAATTGTGCTTCTTTTTGCGAGTCCATATATATGACGGAAAAAACTTCTATCTATTACAACCATAATACAACATTTTGCCTTTATTTTTAAGACTTAAAAGAGCGGACCCCACGAGTTTCGTGAGGTCCTAAGGGGGTCCTGTTGGGGGGGGTGTGACTCAGTCGGCGCCGGTCTTTCGTCCCACACCACGAATTCGCTCGAGCTCAACGGCCTTCTCCTTGCAAACAACACAGGTGATGAGCCTGATGTCGTTGTTGGGGACGAAGCTGTGTCCATTGGGCCATTCGCGTGGCACACGGGTTGAGAATTCGCCACAAAGGGTGACGCCAGCGGAAAGAGCGTGAACGGTTTCCTTGGCGCCTGTCGGACGGCGGTGACCAGGAAAATCTGGGTGTTCGGGCATTATGGTTGTACCTTGTAAAGGGGGTGCGGGAAAAATGTCGGAAAAACTACGTTCGATTTCAAAAAATACAATAAACTATTATACGGGTTTAGTCAAACACTAATCAGTACCATTTTTTAAGTTATTTAGAATCCACCCTCTAATGGTTTTGACTCCAAAATAAAAAGCGAAAAGAAAAAGAAGAGAAATAACAAGGTTTATAAAAAAGAAAGCAAAATAAGTAGACCCGTCATTATAAGTAATGATCGATTGATAACTAAACACCACAAATCCGATAGCAGAAGCAATCACGTCAACAACTATTATCCATTTGTGCTTAGAGTTGGTAAAACCAGCAAGAAAAGTGAGCACAACGACAGCTAGAAGTGTGATTGGCAAAAAAGTAGAAGAAAGAGAGCTTTTAAAAAAAGGATGCGTGACAATTATCAATAAGCCGGCAACAAGTAAAAGTCGACTTACCTGATTACCAAAATAGCGAATGACTTTTTTAAAACCAATGGGTTTATATGCTTCAACATTATTTGGTATCTTATCGTCTTCGTAGTGCATAAATATATAA
>CAYTVX010000004.1:14618-32527 GCA_964441885.1 uncultured Candidatus Saccharibacteria bacterium | reverse complement strand
GGCTGGCTGGCTGGCTGGCTGGCTGGCTGGCTGGCTGGCTGGCTGGCTGGCTGGCGCTATCTTTATGTCCAAAATTATTTTCCAACATACCTACAATAATATCATTTCGCTCGAAAATCTCCTCGAGGCGTGGAAGGAGTTCGTGTGCGGCAAGCGAGCACGGAAAGACGTTCAAGAGTTTGAGCGTAATTTAATGGCGAATACTATCTCCCTCCATCGCGAGCTAGCCGCGAAAACTTACGTGCACTCGGCATATCAGGCATTTAGAATTTCTGATCCGAAACCTCGCGATATCCACAAAGCGAGTGTGCGAGACAGGCTTCTTCATCATGCCTTGCACCGCACACTCTCTCCATTTTTTACAAAAACATTTATTTCGGATTCGTACTCGTGCCAAATCGGTAAAGGAACACACAGGGCTTTGAAGCGTTTCAGACAATTCTCCAAAATCGTCTCGCGAAATGATACGCGCACAGCGTGGGTCCTCAAATGTGATATCAAAAAGTTTTTTGCAAACATCGATCACAAGGTTCTGATCGGTATTATGGATTCGTACATTCCTGACAAAGATATTACTCGGCTTCTATCCGTAATCATTGGAAGTTTTAGATCAAACACAGAGGGTGTTGGTCTGCCGCTCGGTAACCTGACATCGCAGCTGCTCGTGAATATTTACATGAATGAGTTTGACCAATTCGTGAAGCATAAGCTCAAAGCAAAATACTACATCCGCTATGCCGACGATTTTGCTGTTGTGTCTCATGATCGCGTGTACCTCGAACAGACCTTATCTCTTATGCAAGACTTCTTGAGAGATCGGCTCAAGCTTTCTATGCATCCAAATAAGATTTCAATTTCTACTGTGGCGTCGGGAGTAGATTTCTTGGGCTGGGTTCATTTCCCGGACCATCGCGTTTTGCGTACGGCAACCAAACGCAGAATGTTTAGCGGTATCGTAGCACGAGAGGGAAAAGAAGAAACGGTCCAGTCATATCTCGGACTTTTGACCCATGGTAATGGTTGGAAGTTGAGACAGAAGATAAAAATCATAAAAGATAAAATCTCTCAATCTTTGTCAATTAATAAATCCTAGACAATACCACCAATCTACGCTAGTATCTTGTTATCAAGCCCAAAGGCTTTTTTATTTATCAATTTTACTTATGAACAGAGACTACCCACTAGAGAAAGTTCGAAATTTTGGAATCATTGCGCACATTGATGCAGGAAAGACGACGACTTCAGAGCGCGTACTTTATTACACAGGAGAAAGTCACAAGATCGGTGAAGTGCACGAGGGTAATACCACTACTGACTGGATGGAGCAGGAGCGAGAGCGAGGTATTACTATTACCGCGGCTGCTATTACTTGTTTTTGGATGCCTACATACGAAGCTACGAAAGATCCTGCAAAAATGTTTCGATTCAACATTATTGATACACCGGGACACATCGATTTTACGGCCGAAGTAAAGCGCTCACTTCGAGTGCTCGACGGTGCTGTGGTGGTTTTTGACGGAGTGGCCGGAGTAGAGCCACAATCTGAGACCAACTGGAGATATGCCGATGATGGAAAGGTGCCACGACTTTGTTTTATAAATAAACTCGACCGAATGGGTGCGAGTTTTGAACGATCATTCAAATCTATCGTAGACCGATTAAATAAAAATGCTGTGCGCGTGCAGATTCCTATTGGCCTTGAGGAAAATTTTGAAGGCGTAATCGATCTTTTGAAAATGAAAGCCTACTATTTTGAGGGAACTATGGGCAACACTATTCGTGAAGCTGAAATTCCTGCTGAGTACGTAGAAGAAGCAAAAAAGTTTCGAGCAGAGCTCATAGAAAAAATCGTAGAACAAGACGACGCTCAGATGAGTATGTATCTAGAAGGCAAAGAGCCTACTCTAGCAGAGCTCAAGGCAACTCTTCGAAAAGCGACTTTGGCTGTAAAGCTTATTCCAGTATTTGCCGGATCTGCTCTAAAAAACAAAGGAGTACAGCTAGTACTCGACGGCGTAGTGGAGTACCTTCCATCACCACTTGATATTCCACCAGTCACAGGTCTTGATCCAAAGACTGGCGACATACTTACACGTCACGCTTCAGACAGTGAGCCTTTTGCGGCACTTGCTTTTAAATTACAAAACGATCCATTCGTAGGACAGCTAACTTTCTTCCGAGTGTACTCCGGTACTATCGAAGCTGGAACATATATCTACAACTCAACAACTGGTGAAAAAGAGCGACTCGGCCGTATCGTGCGACTACAAGCTGACAAACGTGAGGAAGTGAAAAAAGTTTTTGCTGGAGAAATCGCTGCTGCGGTGGGTCTCAAAACTGCGCGCACATCTCATACTTTTTCTGACGAAGCAAATCCAATCATTCTAGATCCAATCAAATTCGTGGAGCCAGTGGTATCTCTACGTATTGAACCAAAAACAAAAGCCGACCAAGAAAAAATGGGTATGGCTCTAAAGAAACTTTCTGACGAAGATCCAACATTTAAAATTAGTTCAAATTCTGATACAGGCGAAACTATTATCTCAGGAATGGGAGAGCTTCACCTAGAAATCATGGTGGATCGTATGAAACGAGAATTTAGTGTGGAGGCAAACGTTGGTCAGCCACAAGTGTCATACAAAGAGACTATTACAGGCACAGCCGAGGCAGAACACAAATACATCAAGCAGTCTGGAGGAAAAGGTCAGTACGGCCACGTGCGTATCAATATTAAGCCTATGGAAAAGCTTGAAGAGGGAGCAAAGATTCCAAAGAACGTAAAGCGATATGATGAGTTTGAGTTCGTTGATTCTATCAAGGGAGGAGTGATTCCACAGGAATTTATCCCTGCTGTAGAAAAGGGTGTAAAAGAAGCGATGGACCGAGGTATCGTAGCTGGATACAAGCTTGTAAATATTTCTTGTGAACTTACATTCGGTTCTTACCACGATGTGGACTCATCTGAAATTGCTTACAAGATCGCCGCATCACAAGCTTTCCAAGAAGCTGCAAAAAAAGCCCGACCTGTTATTTTGGAGCCTATTATGAAAGTAGAAGTGACTGTACCTGAAAAATTCTTTGGAGATATTACAGGAAGTCTTTCATCAAAGCGTGCGACTATCGAAGGCTTTGAAGACCGACCTGCAAATATAAAAGTAATCCGTGCGATGGTGCCTCTATCAGAAATGTTTGGATACACTACACAGCTACGGTCTATGACAGAAGGACGAGGAAATGCTGGAATGGAATTTGACCATTACGAAATCGTGCCTCCAAACGTAGAGAAGACTATCGTAGAATCACGTAAGTAAAACAAAATAAAAAGAGTCTCTGAACGAGTTAGCCAAGCGCTTTAGCCAAGCGCTTTAGTGAAGAGGCTCTTTTTATTTGTTAGATTGCTTGACTATTGCACACCGTTTGCTAATATGAGCGTTATCGCTTTTTGCGCCGTTTTTGTTTTTGGGTTTTTAAAAATCCGGCAAAAACGTCAGCAAAATAGGGCATAAAAAGTAATTATTTATTAAAAGTTAATATTAAAAATTATGGCAGATTTTGATCGATCAAAACCACACGTGAACGTAGGAACTATTGGACACGTGGATCATGGTAAAACAACTTTGACAGCAGCTATTCTCTCAGTCCTACAGCGACAGGGAAATGGTTATAGTGCAAAAGTGGTGGGCATAGACGGTATTGATAAGGCTCCAGAAGAAAAGGCACGTGGAATTACTATTGCTCTTTCTCACAATGAATACGAGACTCCTACTCGTCACTACGCTCATATCGACGCTCCTGGACATGCCGACTACATCAAAAACATGATTACTGGTGCTGCTCAAATGGACGGCGCTATTATCGTGGTAGCTGCTACTGACGGTGTGATGCCACAAACTCGTGAGCACGTTCTCCTAGCTCATCAGATCGGTGTGCCAAAAATCGTTGTTTTCCTAAACAAGTGTGATATGGTGCCTGACAAAGAACTCATTGACCTTGTGGAAGAAGAAGTGCGAGAACTCCTTACAAAAAACGGTTATGACGGTGCAAACGTACCTATCGTACGAGGTTCTGGTCTAAAAGCTCTTGAATCAAAAGACAACAATGACGAATGGGCAAAGGGTATCCTAGAGCTTGCAAACGTTCTTGATACATATGTACCAATTCCAGAGCGTGATCTAGAAAAACCTTTCCTTATGCCAGTAGAAGACATCTTTTCTATCGAAGGCCGTGGAACAGTGGTGACTGGACGTATCGAGCGAGGACGCATCAAGGTAGGCGATGAAGTTGAGGTTATCGGTCTAAAGGCTGCTGCAAAGACAGTTGTGACTGGTATTGAAATGTTCAACAAATCTCTACAAGAAGGTATGGCTGGAGACAACGCTGGTATTCTAGTGCGAGGTCTAAAGAAAGAAGACATCTCTCGAGGACAGGTGCTAGCAAAGCCAGGATCTGTGACTCCTCATACAGACTTCGAAGCTGAAGTTTACATTCTAAAGAAAGAAGAAGGTGGACGACACACTCCTTTCTTCTCAGGATACAAGCCACAGTTTTACATTCGTACTACAGACGTTACAGGAGATGTGACTCTAAAAGAGGGTGTTGAAATGGTTATGCCTGGAGATACAGTTACTTTCAAAGTAAAGCTTGTAGCACCAGTTGCTCTTGAGGAAAAGCAAAACTTCGCTATTCGAGAAGGAGGCAAGACAGTGGGAGCGGGAGTTGTTACAAAAATAGTTGCTTAAATAAAAATTAAGCACGAAACACTATCAGTACTTTAAAAACATGACCAAAGCAACAGCAACAAAAAAATCACCGAAAAAAGTAGATGGAGATGTGATCCAGAAGCTGCGTATCCGTGTTCAAGCATACGAATACAAAGTACTAGATATTTCTGTAAAACAAATCATCGATACAGCGATTCGTTATGATGCAAAGGTGCTTGGTCCTATTCCTCTTCCTACAGAGATAAAAAAGTATACGGTAAATCGCGCTGCATTCGTTTATAAAAATTCACGAGAGCAGTTTGAAATGAGAATCCACAAGAGACTTATTGATATTTTAAACCCAAGTCCAAAGATTATTGAATCTTTGACCAACTTGAACCTACCATCCGGCGTAAACATTGACGTAAAGATTATGTAAAGGTAGTATGGGGCTTCAATGGGCAGGTGAAAGCCTGCCCAGAGCCTTAATGTACGCCGTAAAATAAAAGCATCAGCATGAAATTCATTCTTGGAAAAAAAGTAAATATGTCACAAATCTTCAACGCTAAAGGCGAGGTTGTTCCTGTGACTGTTGTTGATGCCGGTCCTATCATAGTAACTCAGGTAAAAGACGGTGGAAAAGATGGATACAAGGCTGTGCAGGTAGGTTTTGGCTCAAGAAAGGAAAGTAATATTGCAAAAGCTCAAAAGGGTCATTTCAAAACTCTTGGTAACTTTGCTCACGTTCAAGAATTTCGTATTAAAAGTGGTGATATCACCATGAAGGTTGGTGACAAAATAGACGCCGGTTCTTTTGTAGCTGGAGATGACATTGTTGTTTCTTCTATCTCAAAAGGAAAGGGTTTTCAGGGTGTAGTCAAAAGACACGGATTTCATGGAGGACCAAGAAGTCACGGACAAAAACATTCAGAGCGTGAGCCAGGATCTATTTCTGGAGGAGTGCGCAACGGAGGACGTGTGCCAAAAAACATGCGTATGGCCGGACGAATGGGAAGTGATCGTATCACTATCAAAAATCTAAAAATTGTAGATGTAGACACAGCTAATAATCAAATTTTGATTGGCGGCGCTATCCCAGGACGAAGAGGTACTCTTGTGGAAGTAAGAACACAATAATCAAGAGAAATATTTAAATAAAATGGAAGCAAAAGTATACAATCAAAAAGGTAAAGAAGCGGGAAGCGTAAAACTTCCAGAAAATGTTTTTGGCCTAAAATGGAATTCTGACCTTGTGCATCAGGTTGTTACTTCTATGACTTCTAGCGCTCGTAGTGCTATTGCTCACACAAAGATGCGAGGCGATGTGCGTGGAGGAGGAAAAAAGCCATGGCAGCAAAAAGGTACTGGTCGTGCTCGACACGGTTCTACACGTTCTCCTATATGGGTGGGTGGAGGAGTCACACACGGTCCTCGCAATGACAAAAACTTTGATCGAAAGATAAACAAAAAGATGAAAAATAAGGCTCTTTTCACTATTCTTTCTAGAAAGTTTAAAGATGGCGAAGTGCTTTTTGTGGATTCACTTTCATTTAAGGCTCCAAAAACAGCAGAAGCAAAAGAAGTTCTTTCAGCATTTGGTTCTATCAAGGGCTTTGAGACACTTTCAAAAAAGAAAAACAACGCGGCTTGTATCGCACTTTCAAAAAAAGATTCTGCTACAGAAAAAAGTTTTAGAAATTTCTCAAATATTTTAATGAGTGAGGCGCGCAACATAAATCCACTCAATCTTGTAAACTCGAAGTTTCTTGTTATTGTTGATCCAGAAGTTTCATTAAAGGCGCTTTCACGTACAGCTGAAGCAAAGAAATAATATGAAAAATCCTACAACAATACTTCTCCGACCGAGAATCACAGAAAAATCAACAATGCAAAACGACCGAAATGCATACGTTTTTGAAATTGACCAAAGAGCAAACAAAAAAGACGTAGCAAATGCTATTTTTGAAAATTTTAAGGTGCATCCTGTATCTGTAAACATTACAAAAACTCCAGCAAAAAAAGTGTTTGTGAGAGGAAAAGTTGGTAAAAAAGCAGCTATCAAAAAAGCTTATGTTTATCTAAAAGAAGGGGATAAAATAGAAATAGTATAAAATCATGAAAAGATATAAACCAACATCACCATCACGTCGAGGAATGACAGGAATTGCATATAGCAAGGTTATTACTACAAGCACCCCTGAGAAGTCTCTTACTACTGGTTTCAAGCGAAAGGTTGGAAGAAATCATCATGGTCGTATTACTACTCGCCACAAAGGAGGCGGACACAAGCGTCTTTATCGAGAGATTGATTTTAGATTTGAAAAAATCGACATTCCTTATACTGTAAAGTCTGTAGAATATGATCCAAATCGTTCTGGATTTATCGGTCTTGTTTTTTACAAAGACGGCGAAAAGCGATACGTGCTTTTGCCAAAGGGTGTAAAAGTAGGCGATGTACTCATCAACTCAGACGCAGCAGAGGTAAAGCCAGGCAACCGTCTTTCACTACGCAACATCACTGTAGGAACATTTGTATACAATATTGAAATAAAGCCAAAGGGTGGAGCAAAGCTCGTGCGATCTGCTGGTAGCTTTGCAGAAGTAGTGGCAAAAGACGCTGGATACGTAGATATCAAAATGCCTTCTACCGAAGTACGAAAAATGCCCGAGACTGCTTGGGCGAGTGTGGGTGAAGTATCAAACGATGAAAATCGCCTTGTAAATATCGGTAAGGCTGGCCGTAGTAGATGGCTGGGTATTCGCCCAACAGTCCGAGGTACTGCTATGAACCCTGTGGATCATCCATACGGTGGAGGAGAAGGCCGACAAGGACGAGGTACACGACGTGCAAAGAGTCGTTGGGGTAAGCCTACAGGCAAGGGACAGAAGTCACGTACTCCAAAGAAGTACTCAAATCGACTTATTGTTAGCCGTCGAAAGGTTGGGAAGAAATAATTTAAAATATTAAAAAACCGGCGCTGGCCGGTTTTTTGTTTTCCGTTTTAGCTACTTGACTAGACACCAAAAGATATGTAATATGCGCCAAGAACGAACATTAACACGTTCTCTGTCTTGGCAAAGCCAACGTGGCAGAGCAGGCAGTATTCTCTAGAAAAAGGAAGGATTGCTATGAGCAATAAAGCCTTGCCCTTGGATAGGGCGACTCTAGAACTGACGCAGAAGATTCAGAGATGTTTTCCCAGGAGACTAGGAACCGAGCTTGTTCAGGCGTGGAATGGGTGTCCTGTGGAGATTCTGACCGAACAACTTCAGTCTGCTTTCGGGCATGACCCAAGCTCTCTCGGACCAGTCAAGCGCGTTAAGCACATCGTCACTCGTGATGAAGACACGGGTATGCGCATGATGGGCAAGCTGAAATTCGTCCTTCCGGGGATTCCTCGACTTGTTTGTGATTCAGATCTGTTCAAGGACTTCGAGGGACTCTATGGGGCAGTAAGGGATTTTGACGGGAGCCGTTTTAACAAGAAGGTTGAAAGCGCTCTTCCGTCAACTGTCGTGGAAGTGGCGATGATGACGAGGACGCGGCTCTTCACCGAAGTTGTCAGGAATCTCGGCGAAGAGAGGACGGTGTTCTCTCTCGGTCAGGTCAAGTTGTTGTTCGCTGAGGCCAGACGATCGGAGGAGGTTTTTTTCAAAGGAGTTCTTAACAACAACCTGCTGCTTGTGCGGGACTGCGAAGGGGTTCTGGTGCTTTTGAAATTCCAGCATAACCAAAGGTCTGGCTGGAGAGTTACTGTCCATGACGATCCCAACAGCAGTTTCTACGACAAGTGCGGCAAGGGAGAGACGATGTTCCTCAAAGCTCCTGTGGGCTAGGAATCCATCTTGAGCTTTCACGCCTTTTACCCCCCCCCGCTTACGTGATGCGTAAGCGGGGGCTTCTTTTTATTTGACTTTAACAATTTTTTAAAACTATTTTAGGATGTAAATGTTACGGTCTCTAAATGAAAAAAGATTTTTGCGTAAGTCACATGATCTAGATGGCGGGCATTTCAATCAATTGAAAGCTAAGTGGCTTGAAATGTTATAAACGACGAAACCCCACCTTTTGGGTGGGGAATCTCGGGGGCCGAAGCCATAATTCAGTAAGTATATAGAAATATAGAGAGGGTTGTCAACCTATAAAAATACATTCCTTACCTGTTGACTATTATAGGCCTTTTGGCTATTATGGTGCATACGCAGCTTGGTGCTGTTTTTGTTTATACTTGTTTTAAAAAATGACACGATCACTTAAAAAAGGTCCATACGTCTACGAAAAGCTTCTCAAAAAAATTGAGGGCAAAAAACCGCTAGAAACAGGGGTTATCAAGACATGGGCGCGCGACAGCCAAATAGCTCCTGAAATGGTGGGCTTTGTTTTTGGTGTTCACAATGGACGAGAACACATAGAGGTTCTTGTTACCGAAGACATGGTGGGTCACAGACTAGGTGAATTTTCTCTTACACGAAAGTTTATTAAACACGGAGGAAAGATGCAGAAAGACCTTGAAATTAAAAAGAAAGAAGGTGAGATTGCTGCTGCACAATCAGCAAAGGCTGCAACCACTACTGGCGCAGGAGCTAAGAAATAATATCTTTTATGAATACTGCTACAGCACAACTCAATAACTACCGACAATCTCCTAGAAAGGTTCGTCTTGTAGCAGATCTCATTAGAGGAAAAAGTGTAGAGCAAGCTATTTTTGCTTTGCAGTTTGCAGACAAAAAAGCAGCTCTTTCTATCGGCAAACTTTTACAATCAGCCATTGCAAACGCTAAAAATTTAAATATTGATACAGGCACACTCATCGTTCATTCAGTAAGTGTAAACGGCGGAAAAACTATGCACCGACAAATGCCTATGGCACGAGGTCGTGCTTTTGGTATAAAAAAACGAACAAGTAAAATCGTACTTGTTCTTGGTGAGAAAAAAGTAAAGGTAAAGGTAAAATCAAAATAATATGTCACACAGAGTACATCCATACGCACATAGACTCGGAATAATAAAAGATTGGAAATCTCGCTGGTTTGGTGTGGGTGCTCAGTACAAGAAGTTTCTAAAAAGTGATATCACTATTCGTGAATACTTAGAGAAAAAACTTAGAGGAATGTTTGTGAGTGGTATTGAAATTGAGCGAGGACAAAAAACACTTCGCATTATAATTGAAAGTTCACGCCCAGGAGCTATCATTGGACGAAATGGAGAGGGGATGACAAAGCTTCGAGCAGAGCTCCTTTCAATGTTAGAAAGAAAAGATCTTCCAATAAAAGAAGACCTCAAGATTGATATAAAAGAAATTCGATACCCAGAATCAAACGCAACCATTGTTGCACAAATGGTATCTGAGGGTCTAGAAAAAAGAATGCCATTCCGTCGAGTAATGAAGCAAATGGTAGAAAAAGTAATGGCAAATCGTGAAGTGCTTGGTGTAAAAATCGAGCTTTCTGGTCGCCTTGGTGGAGCAGAAATGTCACGAACAGAAAAATTGAAAAAAGGACGTATTCCTTTGCAGACTCTTCGTGCGGATGTGGATTTTTGTAAATACGAAGCATATTTGCCTTATGGAAAAATCGGAATCAAGACTTGGATTTACAAGGGAGACATTTTTGCAAAAGACGTAAACAAGAACGTATAATTTAAATAATTACCATGTTAGTCCCTAAAAAAGTAAAATATCGAAAATGGCATACCTTTAGAGAAAACCCGAAAAAAATCGGTGTTGCAACTCGTGGGACAAAAGTTTCTTTTGGTTCATATGGCTTAAAAGCTCTTACATACGAACGTGTACGTTCAAATCAAATAGAGGCCGCTCGAAAAGCGCTCTCAAAAGCTCTTGGAAAAAACGGCCGAATCTGGATTAGAATTTTTCCTGATATGCCATTTACCTCAAAACCAGCCGAAGTGAAGCTTGGAAAGGGAAAGGGAGATCCACAGGGTTACCAGGTGCCAGTCAAGCCAGGGCGAGTGATTTTTGAGGTGGACGGTGTAGACGAGGCTACAGCCAAGGAGGCACTTCGAAAGGCTGGTACAAAGCTCCCTTTGAAATCAAAGGTGATAGCTCGAGAAATGGCTTAAAATTTGACTAAAATCAAAAAAAAGATAGTATACAACGTTATGTCAGAATTTAAAAACAAAACCGCAAAAGAATTAGAAAAAACTCTCTACGACAAAAGAGTGGCTCTTAAAAATTTCCGATTTGGTATTGCTGGAAGTAAGGTGAGAAATGTGAAAGAGGGCCGAGAGTTGAAAAGAGAGATTGCGCGAATTATGACAGAGGTTACAGCTTTAAATTCTGCAACTCCGGTGGCTAAAAAATAAACATGGAAAAGAACACCATAAAAACAAAAAAGATCCTCAAGGGAATTGTGACTTCAGACAAAATGAAGGACACTATTGTGGTGCGTGTTGAGCGTTATGTAAAACATCCTAAGTATCACAAGTACGTGCATATTCACAAGAAATATAAAGCGCATGATGTTGGAAATACAAAAAAGATTGGCGACAAGGTGGAAATAGAAGAGACAGCTCCAATTTCAAAAGATAAGCATTTTAAGGTTATATAAAATACCATGATACAGCCACGTTCAATTATTAAAATAGCAGACAATTCCGGAGCACAAATCGGACGAGTATTCAAAGTACTTGGTAGCTCAAAGAAAAGATACGCACGCATAGGCGATATCATTATATTGTCAGTACAAAAAGCTGCTCCTCGAAAAGCTGTGAAAAAGAAAGACGTACTTCGCGCAGTAGTAGTACGACAAAAAGCAGCTTATCGTCGAAAAGACGGTTCTTATATTCGTTTTGATGAAAACGCAGTGGTGATTCTTGAAAAGGAAAAAAATGAGCCAATTGCTGGACGTGTCTTTGGTCCTATTCCACGTGAAATGGCCGAGATGGGTTTCCAGACAATTATTTCAAAAGCGCCAGAAGTAGTATAAATATTATGAAAATCCGAAAAGACGACAATGTAATAGTGGTAACTGGAAAAGACAAAGGCAAGACTGGAAAGGTGGTCAAGTCTCTTCCTAAAACAAATCAGGTTATTGTTGCTGGTGTAAACCTTCGCAAGGTGCATGAGCGAGCACGAAAGGGTGGACAAAAAGGCCAGATCGTAGACAAAACAATGCCTATTCATATTTCAAACGTAATGCTTATTGATTCAAAGACCAACAAAGGCACTCGCGTTGGTTTGAAAGTAGAAGGAGGAAAAAAACTTCGAATAAGTAAAAAGAGCGGAACGACAGTTTAAATTTGCATAAAATTACCATGGCTATCAAAACTATAAAAGAAAAAAACGACGCAGCATACAAAACCCTGAAAGATACACAGGGATACAAAAATCCTATGCAAGCACCACGTCTTGTAAAAGTTGTTGTAAGTTCTGGCGTGGGTTCTTTTAAAGATAAAAAGAAAATAGACCTAGTGGCTGATCGTCTTGCAAAAATTACAGGACAAAAAGCAGTAAAGAAAGGAGCAAAAATTTCTATAGCGGCCTTCAAGGTGCGAGAGGGGGATCCTGTTGGTTTTCAAGTTACTCTACGTGGAAAGAGAATGTATTCTTTCCTAGACAAACTCATCAACATTGCTCTTCCTCGTACAAAAGACTTCCGTGGTATTTCATCAAAAGCAATTGATGCTATGGGTAATTACACACTAGGTATACGAGAGCACGCTATTTTCCCAGAAACAACCGATGAGGAGCTAAAGGATATCTTTGGAATGGCTATTACGGTCGTAACAACAGCAAAAAACAAAGAAGAATCAAAGGCTTTTTTCGATCACCTCGGTTTTCCGTTTAAAAAGACTGAGGAGAATGAAAAGTCTGGAAAGGTTGCTAAAAACCGCAAATCTTAGTATTCTAATCCCTACGCATAATGGCAAAAACATCAGTTATAGCAAGATCAAAGAAGACACCAAAGTTTAGCACCCGAGTGGTCAGACGATGTTTTAGATGTGGCCGTAAGCGAGGATATATGCGAGATTTTGATCTATGCCGTATCTGTTTTAGAGAGTTTGCTAATGAGGGTAAAATCCCAGGAATCAAGAAATCTTCTTGGTAAAAATATACATATATGGATCAAATCGCTGACATGATAACAAGAATAAAGAACGCTGGAGACGTACAAAAAGAGTCTCTTGTTTTCCCATACTCAAAAATTAAATTTGAAATTGCTTCTGTTTTACAAAAAGAGGGTTATTTAAAGTCTGTAGCAAAAAAAGGCAAAAAAATAACAAAATTCATAGAAGTAGAATTAAATTACGGTACTGATGGTTCACCAAAAGTACAGGGAGTACAGCGTGTTTCAAAACTTTCAAAAAGAATCTACCAGAAGTCAAAAGATTTGCGATCTGTAAAATACGGAACAGGACTTCTAGTTCTCACTACACCAAAAGGTATTTTGACCAACAAAGACGCAAAGAAAGAAAAGGTTGGTGGAGAGGTATTATTTAAAATCTGGTAAAACATAAAAATGTCACGAATTGGAAAAAAAGTAATAGTTATTCCTGAAAAGACTGAAGTTACAACTTCTGGTGACACTTTAACTGTAAAGGGTCCAATGGGAGAGATTTCTCGAGTATTTGGATCTGGAGTAGAGATTGCTGTTGCTGATGGAAAAGTAAATCTAACTCTTGCAAAAAGTAATACAAACGCCGCTCTGTGGGGTACATTTGCTTCTCATATCACAAATATGATTTCTGGTGTAAACAAAGCATATGAAAAAAAGCTCATTATTGAGGGCATTGGTTACAAGGCAGAAGTAAAAGGTGCAGAGCTTGTAATGGGTCTTGGCTTTTCTCATTTAGTAAAAATGAACATTCCAGCTGACTTAAAAGTAGTCTGTGAAAAGGGTACCGTTACTGTGTCTGGTATTGATAAAGAAAAAGTTGGGCAGTTTGTGGCTCAGATTAGAGCTCATAAAAAACCAGAACCATACAAAGGTAAGGGTATTAGATATTCAGATGAAGTAATTCGTCGAAAACAAGGAAAGAAGGCAGCATAATAAAAAAACATGAGTAAAAGTCAGATCAAAACAGAAAAAAGAGTAAGACGCCACAGAAAAATCCGTAGCACGGTTTCTGGTACAGCTTCACGTCCTCGTTTTTCAGTATCAAAAACAAACACAGCTTTGTATCTTCAGCTCATCGATGATGAATCAGGGAAAACTCTTGTAGCATCTTCTACAAAAGGAATGAAGGGAAAGACTGGCACAGAAAAAGCTATTGAGGCTGGTAAAGATATTGCAAAGAAGGCGATTGAAAAAAACATCAAAGCAGTTGTTTTTGATCGAGGCGGATTTGTGTATACTGGCAAGATAAAGGCTGTAGCAGAAAGCGCGCGAGAAGGCGGATTAAAGTTTTAATATATGGAACCAGAAATAAACACAACAGAAAATATGCCAGTAGCTCCTGTAGAGGCGCCGAAAGAGTTTAAAACTCAGAAAACTTTTGGTGTGGGTGGACAAGATCGACGTTCATCATTTCAAAAAAATCCTCGCAAATCACCTCGACGTGAGGCTCGAGCAAAACCAGAATTTGATCAGAAGATCATCAGTATTCGCCGAGTGACTCGTGTGGTAACTGGTGGACGCCGATTTAGCTTTAGTGTTGCGATAGTAGCTGGCAACAGAAAGGGTTCTGTGGGGGTGGGTATAGGAAAGGCCGGAGACACTTCTCTTGCTATTGATAAGGCTGTGCGAGATGCAAAGAACAATATGATTACAGTGAATCTTACAAAAGAGATGTCACTTTCACACGATGTGGAGGCAAAATATTGCGGATCAAGAGTGATGATTATGCCAGCTCCAGGAAAGGGTATTATTGCTGGAAGTTCTGTGCGACCAGTGCTTGAGCTTGCTGGTATCAAAAATTCAGGAGCAAAAATTTTCTCAAGAAGTAAAAATAAACTCAACAATGCACAAGCAGCAATTGCAGCTTTGAAAAAACTTAGAGTAAGAAAAGGTGCTGTAGTCGCAGTAAAAGCATAAATATCATGCAGATTCATAACATAAAAAGAAAAACAAAAAACAAAACATCAGCTTCGGTTGGTCGTGGTGGAAAGCGTGGAAAAACTTCTGGTCGCGGAACAAAAGGTCAGAAAGCTCGCGCTGGAGGAAAACTACGTCCAGAAATTCGTGATTTTATTAAGCGAGTACCAAAACTGCGAGGTTATGCTTTCAAGAGTATTTACACAAAATCTATTTCTGTAAACGTGGGGGTTTTGGATAAATCATTTTCAAACGGTGACAGTATCACCCCGTCAACTCTTATTGAAAAAGGTGTAATATCTGGAAGAAAGGGAACTCGACCATTTGTAAAAGTATTATCTGGTGGAGAAATATCTAAAAAATTAAATGTTTCAGGGTGTCTTGTTTCTGTCTCAGCAAAAGAAAAAATAGAGAAAGCCGGTGGAAGTGTAGCAAAGTAATATGAAAAATTTTTTCGCGAAAATAATCACAATCTTTCAAGACAGAATTCTACGAAAGAGAATTTTGTTTACAGTAGGAGCACTGGTGGTGTTTCGTTTGCTTGCTGTTATACCTATTCCAGGAGTGGATGCACAGCGCCTTCAGACACTTTTTGCTGGTAATGATTTTCTAAACCTTTTTAATATTTTCTCTGGAGGTGGTTTTTCAAATCTCTCTATTGTGATGATTGGAGTAAGTCCATACATCACCGCTTCTATTATCATGCAACTTTTGACCATCATGTCTCCTCGTTTAAAAGCGCTCTATCAAGAAGAGGGGGACGCTGGAAGAAAAAAGTTTTCTCAGTACTCACGTATGCTCACTGTGCCTATTGCGGTGGTGCAAGCTTTTGGTTTTCTAGCCCTTCTTCGTTCAAACGGAGTATTGGCTTCTATGAGTGGATATGAGCAAACTGTAAATATATTTATTATTGCTGCTGGTGCGATACTTCTTATGTGGATTGGTGAGCTTATTACTGAGTTTGGTATTGGTAACGGTCTGTCTCTTATTATCTTTGCTGGTATCGTCTCTAGAATTCCAAGCGGTGTTGCTCAGCTTAAGTTTATTTTTGAGCCATCACAAATTCCTCTTTACGCCCTTTTTGTTGCGATCACACTCATTGTAATTGCTTCAGTGGTTGTTATCACAGAAGCAGAGCGACCAATACCCGTAACATATGCAAAACGGGTCCGTGGTTCAAAAGTGTATGGTGGTGTGTCTACATATTTGCCACTTCGTCTAAACCAAGCGGGAGTTATTCCGATTATTTTTGCGCTGTCTATTCTACTTTTTCCTCAGATGATTTTTAATTTTATGCAGAATGTAAATAACGCCACATTTAAGGATGTTGCAGCTCAAGTCCTAGCTGTTTTGAATAATGCGTGGGTACACGGCTTCCTATATTTCTTCCTAGTTTTTATTTTCACGTATTTTTACACAGCCGTAACATTTGATCCAGATTCTATTTCAACAAATCTACAAAAGAGTGGTGCGTTTATCCCCGGCGTGCGTCCAGGTCAGTCTACTTCAGAACACATCGCAAAGATTCTTACTCGCCTGACGCTTTTTGGTGCACTTTTTCTGGGATTTATTGCTGTTTTGCCTCTTGTAATGAAAGCTGGAACAGGTATTACCGCATTCTCTATTGGTGGTACAGCTCTTCTTATCGTTGTATCTGTAGTAATTGATCTTATCAAAAAGATTGAAGCCCAGATTTCTATTAGGGAGTACTAGGAAAAAGAGAAAAGAGGAGACCTTTTTTCTTTTTTTCAGGTTATAATTAACCTATGAATCCACAGACATTTATATTTATAGGTAACTCTGGTTGCGGAAAGGGAACACAAGCTAAGTTTCTTGAGGAATATATAAAAAAAGAAGACAGTAAAAAACAGCCACTGTTTTATTTGGAGACGGGTCCGCGTTTTAGGGAGTTTATAAAAGGAGAAAATTATTCAAGCAAACTTTCTGCCGATATGTACGGTAAAAAACTTCGTCAGCCAGATTTTTTGGCTATATGGCTCTGGGCAGATGCTATGACAAAAAGTTTTTCTGGCACAGAGCACCTTATTGCTGATGGTGTGTCGCGCTCACTTTTAGAGGCACAAAGTTTTGATACAGCTCTTTCTTTTTATGGAAGAAAGGCGAATGTTGTTTATTTAAAAGTTGGTGAAGATTGGTCTAGGAAACACTTGATGTCTCGAGGTAGAGTAGATGATTCACCGGAGGGCATAGAAACACGGCTTGGTTGGTTTAAAACGGATGTAATACCCGCTATTGAATATTATCGAAATAATCCAAACTATAATTTTATTGAAGTTGATGGTGAGCAGGGAAAAGAAGATGTGCATAAAAATATTGTTGAAAAGTTGATTTTGTTCTAAAGAAAGGTTATCGTGCTTTCCAATGGTTACTATTAAAACACCAGAAGAAATAGAAATTTTAAAAGAAGGCGGAGCACGTCACGCTTTTATTTTGCAGGAAATTGTAAAGATGGTCGCTCCAGGTGTGTCTACAAAAGAGCTTGATGATCGGGCGCGCGAACTTGTTCTTGAGGGTGGTGATGTGCCATCTTTTTTAAACTATCAGCCTTACGGCGCAAAGCGTCCATATCCTGCGAGTTTGTGTGTTTCAATAAACGATGAAGTCGTGCACGGTATTCCAAATGAAAATCCACGCATACTAAAGGTGGGAGATATCATAAGTTTGGATTTGGGTCTTACGCATAAAGGTTTGATTACAGATCACGCTGTGACTGTACCTGTGGGAAAAATAGATGATGATGCTAAAAAACTTTTGAAGATTACAAAAGAAGCACTTTTTAAAGGAATCGAGATCGCAAAAGCTGGAAACAAAATAGGAGATATTGGCCACGCCATTGAGACATTCGTTGCTCCATATGGTTTTGGCCACGCAGAGGGGCTTGCTGGACATGGTGTGGGGTATGCTGTGCATGAGGACCCCTACGTACCAAATACTGGTAAAAAGGGCTCTGGTATAGTGCTAAAGGCTGGTATGGTGATTGCGATAGAGCCAATGTTAAACGAAGGCACAGGTAAAGTGAAATTAGACCAAGACGGCTACACTTTTCGCACAAAAGATGGAAAACGAAGCGCTCACTTTGAACACACAATCGTTATCACTGATGGCGCACCGATTATTTTGACAAAGGGGGAGTAAACCTTTTATACTTACAAAATGACAAAAAATTCACATCCGAAAAACGAGCGCACCCTCGTA
>CAYTVX010000004.1:13154-14518 GCA_964441885.1 uncultured Candidatus Saccharibacteria bacterium | reverse complement strand
TTATACTTACAAAATGACAAAAAATTCACATCCGAAAAACGAGCGCACCCTCGTAATTATCAAGCCAGACGGCGTGCAGAGGACTTTAATAGGTGAGATTATAAAGCGATATGAGAGAGCGGGCTTAAAGCTGGTAGCCATCAAAATGATGGTGCCTAGTGCAGAAAAAATAGAACAGCATTACACGCTAGATCCAGAATGGCGACGTATTACGGGTGAAAAACGCATCAAGGCTGCAAAAGAAAAAGGTGAAGTGCTTACTACAGAAGATCCTTTAGAAATTACACGTGTTGTGTTGGAGACATTAAAAAAATACATGGCTAGCGGTCCAGTGGTGCTCATGGTTTGGGAGGGTGCACACGCAGTAAAGATTGTACGAAAAATTACTGGAGGGACTGAGCCACTTTCTACAGACGTGGGTACTATCCGTGGAGACTTTGTGCTAGATTCATATAGCATGGCGGATCTAGATGGACGTTCTGTACGCAATTTAGTTCATGCTTCTGGTTCTGTAGATGAAGCAAACAACGAAATAAAACACTGGTTTACACCAGAAGAGGTGACTGATTATAGACTTCTCGCCGAGCAAATGCTTTATGATATAAATCTAGACGGAATATTGGAGTAAAAAAGAAAAAATCGGGTCAAATGAGACTCGGTTTTTCTTTTGTGCGTGTTTTTCGCCACATTTTCGCTAAAAATTTGATTTCACTTTTGTTTTGTATCGCAATGGTGCAAAAAGTGTGTAAAAAGGTTGAACTAGGTGTAGACAGGAGTATAATTGTGGCAGGGTTATTTGGGATATTATCTAGATTAAATAAATATTCAGGGAGCCTCAGATAATTTTACACTTTGGTGCAAAGTTTCGGGCACCCACCTAGCTAAACACTAGGGCAATGTTCTCGAGTAACCCTTATTAAGATATCCGCGTAAGCGGATGTTTTAATTTTCAGCCAAAAAAGTTATTATTTAAAGGAATGATACTCAAAAAACCACTTTTTCTTTTTTTGTTTTCTGTAATTTTAATTATAGGAATACTTCAACAAGTTGCCGTACATTTTTATCTTTATTGGACATTGAGTTGGTTTGATATTTTGATGCATTTTCTTGGTGGTTTTTGGTTTGGGTATAGCGCGCTTTGGATTCTTTTCTTTTCTGGGTATATGCTTGTGCCAAGTAGGAATGATGTAAAGTTTTTTATACTAGTTGCGTTTGCAAGTGCGATAGGCGTTGGTTTGCTATGGGAGGTGTTTGAATATGTCACCGGCATTACTTTTGTGAATGACGTTTTTCATGACTATGTTTTTGATACGATAAAAGATTTAATTATGGATTCTTTGGGCGGTATTGTTTCTGCAATATTT
>CAYTVX010000004.1:0-13054 GCA_964441885.1 uncultured Candidatus Saccharibacteria bacterium | reverse complement strand
AATGTCATCTCTTAAACTTACATTTTGTACCGGAGTAGGCACTGTGACTGGCGCCAACTTTTTACTCGAAAGCGACAAAACAAAAATACTTGTAGATTGTGGACTCATGCAGGGAAGTCAGTTTGCCGACGAGGAAAACAGAAAAGATTTTCAGTATGATCCAGCAAGCATTGATTTTCTTTTTGTGACGCATGCGCACATAGATCATATCGGCAGGATTCCAAAGCTCGTAAAAGATGGTTTCAAAGGCGTGATTTATTCTACACCAGAGACACGAGAGATCTCTAGACTAATGCTCGAAGACGCAGTCAAGATTATTGAAATGGAGTCAAAAACAAATGGCAAACCACCGATGTATTTTGATATTCATGTAAATCAAGCATTTGCTCTGTGGCAGACGATTCCATATCATCAGGAAAAAATTGTGGGTGGAAAAGGCGCGGGCGGTGCCGGTGATTTTAAGGTTTATCTAAAAGATGCGGGGCACGTGCTCGGCTCTTCTATATATGAATTTACATACAACAGCAAAAAAATAGTTTTTTGCGGTGATTTGGGTAATTCTCCAGCCATGCTTTTACGAAATACAGAGTGGGTGACTGACGCTGACTATTTAGTGTTAGATAGTGTGTACGGTGACAGAAATCATGAAAATCAAAAGGACTCAGACAAAAAGCTCGAGATGGTCATAAAGGATACGATAAAAAAGAATGGAGTGCTTGTGATCCCATCTTTTTCTCTGGAGCGTACCCAGATTATTCTATACAAAATAAATAACATGATGGAGGATGGTGTTGTACAGCAGATTCCAGTTTATTTAGATTCTCCTCTCGCTATAAAAATCACGGATATATATCAAGAGCAGAGTTCTCAGATTCTTTTCAATGATGCAACAAAAAAAGATATTGCTGGAGGAGATCACATTTTCAACTTTCCAAAATTAAAAAACGTAATTCGCAGTGCGGATTCTCGGGGGATTATAAATACGTCAAATCCAAAAATAATTATTGCTGGTTCTGGTATGAGCAATGGTGGACGAGTGGTGGGGCATGAGGCACACTATTTACCAGATCCAAAAAATACTATTTTACTTATCGGATATCAGGGGCTTGGTACTTTTGGGCGACAGCTTGAGGGTGGTGCAAAAGAGGTAATGATAAAGGGTGAAAGGGTTCCTGTGCGTGCTCGGATAGATAATATTTCTGGATATTCTGCACACAAAGATTCCGATCATCTGGTGGAATTTGCAGAGCATACGAGCAAGACCGTGAAAAAAGTTTTTGTTGTACTCGGCGAGCCAAAGTCCGGACTATTTTTGGTGCAAAGACTTCGCGATTACGTGGGAGTGGACGCTATCTATCCTGAGAGAGGGAAGGTGTATGATCTGCCGTGCTAACGACACGAGATTTTGATTTTTTCAGCGCGGTTTGCTAAAATTTTTCTACTTGTGATGATTCCGCGATAAAATATATGAAAAAGAAAATTATTAAAAATATGACGATTGATGATCTGGCTATCATTACGCAAAATGGTTTTACTTATCTAGAGGAAAAGATGGACAAGGGTTTTGCCGACGTAGACAGGCGATTTGAGCAAGTAGATAGACGATTTGACTCAATGGATTTACGTTTCGACAAACTTGAGTTTAGAGTCGGCGCTTATGATAGACGTCTTGATAATCTAGAAGATAAAATGAGAATTGTAAATAATAAACTCGGTCTAGCTTAAATAAAGAGACAAACAAAAAACCCGCTAGATGCGGGTTTTTTTTGTTATTTTACTTTTGCTACGATTCGATCAAATGTTTCTGGATTTTTGTCTGCTAGGATTGAAAGAATTTTTCGGTCTACTAGGATTCCTTTCTTTTTTAGTGCGCCCATAAATTTACTGTATGAAAGTCCTTTTGGATCTAGTGCCGCATTAATGCGTACATTCCAAAGTTTTCGCATGTCATTTTTCTTGTCCCGTCTGTGAGCGAAAGAATATGCTCCAGCGTGTGAGATGGCTTCGTAAGCCTGTCGTTCTTTTGTAGAACGACCAAAACGAAAACCCTTTACCTGTTTTAGTATGTTTCTTCGTGTTTTAAGTGCATTTACTGCTTTCTTTACTCTTGTCATATTGGTTTGATTACTGAATTACATGTTTACTAGATAACGACTTCTTGTTTTGTTGTTCATTACAAAAGGAACTGAACGTTTTTTTGACATCTGGCTTCGTCCGCTTTCTTTTGAATTGAAATGGTTTTGACCTGTTTTACGAGCGACAATTTTACCTTGTCGTGTAAGCTTTAGTCTTTTTGAAAATGATTTGTTTGTTTTCATGTTTTTATTGTTTCTTGCACTACTTTCTCTCTATTATTGCGGTTAGTCCTTTCGGGCTTTTCTTTGGTTCATCGGCAATATTGTATTCTACCGTGATGAGTTTGAGTACTCTTTGCATTCTTTCCTTTAGGAAGTTTAGATCCATGTACTTGGTTCTGCCCGGTAGAAAGAGGTCTATTTTAACCCGGTTTCCTTCTTCTAGCCACTCCGAAGCTTTTCTTGCTTTGAGGGCCAAATCATGGTCTCCGGTACCTACTTTTACCTGTATATTTTTAACTTCCACTACGTGAGCTTTAGCTTTTGCAAGCTTTTGCTTCTTGTTATCGTCGTACTGGAACTTACCATAGTCCATTATCTTTGCTACCGGCGGAACAGCATTTGGCGATATCTCAATTAGATCAAGCGCCATATCGGCTGATTTTTTTAGGGCTTCCTCAAGGGAAATTACCCCAAAATTTTCTCCTTCGGGTCCTAAAACCCGTAGTTGCGGTGCTTTTATCTGATGATTTATTCTAACCTTGGTACTCAATATATGTGTGAAATAACCTGATAACGTCCCAAAAATATAGCATTATTATGAAATTAGAGCAATAGGTAGGCTACGGTGGGCTTTTTTATAGAAAACGTCGAATCGGTAGAACCATAAATTCACGCAATTTCCATAGAATTGGCCGTTTTTCCCATTCATTGAGAGTAACTTCTTCTGAGTGTTCTGTGTCTGTTAAAAATTGATCCTTTAGTATCTTTGTGAAAACCCTATCCATTGAAACAATGTTTGCTTCGTGATTATACAAAAAGCTAAGGTTATCAAAATTGAAACTTCCAATTGTTGACCATGTGTCATCAACGATTGCGGTTTTGGCGTGAATAAAGTCTTTTGGATATTGGTATATTCGTACTCCAGAGTCGAGTAATTCGTAAAAGAAACTGTGTGAAGCTCTGTTTACTAAAACTGTGTCGGATGTTTTAGGGACAACAACTCGCACGTCTACCCCTCTGCGTACTGCATTTGTTAGAGTGCGTAAAAGTTTTTGGTTTGGTACAAAATAGGGTGTAGTGAGGTAAACATATTTTTTTGATGAACGAATGGCCTCAATGAATTGGTGGTATAGGAATCTTCTGCGTGGATATGGTGAGTTTGTAACGAAGTTAATTTTTTTATGTTGTTGTCTAGATCTTCTGATACGTGCAAAAATATTTTTCTCTGCAACCAAAATCCACATTTCATTAAAAGTTTTTTGTATCTCTTCTATAATACGTCCAGTGACCATTACATTTGTATCTCGCCAAGATCTCATACTTTCTCTTATACCCACTCCTCCTACAAATGCAGTTTTACCATCAACGATAAGAATTTTTCTATGATCTCTAAAGTACCAAGAAAAACAGTTGTGTATTCTCCATGGGCTAATGATGTTGAAAAAACGTATTTCTATTCCGGCGGCGCGAAGGGTCTGGGGGATAGAGGAGTTGTAGAAGTAATAACTACCCACCGTGTCGCAAATTAGTCGTACCTTCACACCCTCTTTTATTTTTTGTATAAAAATTTCAATGAATTGTCTGCCAACATCATCATTTGTAAAAATGTATTGTTCTAGATCAATTGAAACACGCGCTTCTTTACAAGCGGCAAGCATTGCCTCCCACGCATCTTCTGTTTTTGTAAAAAAATGATGTGTCTTTGTGTCCATTGTCTTTTCTTTTAGTGTACTCCCAACAAAAAACAAAACAACCGGTGTGATTGTTTTGTTTTTTGTTTAAGTTAGCAACACGCACACTTATCTTCTGTCAGTTTTGAAACACCACCAATGCCAACAAGAATTGGCCAAATAATATTTACTGTTTGAGCGTCAAAAAATCCTTGATAGCCCAATAAGTATGTAACAGCAAAAAGAATTGTTAAAATGGGAATGATACTGTGATGTGAACAATCGCAAGTATTGTTTTCTTTCATATGTTTTGATTTTTATTTTAAAAATCGACCTTCGTAACTTTTTTAATTTTAACATAAAAAACGGAACCCAGCTTCCATCCATGGAAGCTGGGTCGAGCACGAATCTACAATGTCCGTGCTCAGGTGGTCTGATGCGTCGCACTGGGTGCGTGCTTGGTGCAGTTGGCGCAGTTGTGTGCGCACGCTTTCTTCTCACTTTCGCCGTTTCGACACTTGTGGTCGGGCTTGGTGAGATTTGGTTGTGCGTGTAGCACCATCTGCATATGAACCTGGTTGAGTCCGATGGCTGGCGTGTCTGAGACCACGGTCTCGAATCTGGGGGAGCCATCGGGGTTTCCATACAGGTCCAACCTCTCCGCAACCACCCTGATTCGCCACTTGCCGATATCCGGCTTTGTCGTTGGCAGTAGGATGTCCATGACTTTCCTTTTTATAGGGGTTGATCAGGTGTGACGTGTGATGAGACGCATCTTGGTTGTGCTGTGCCGAGTTGAATTATACACCAAAAGTTATCCACATTGACAGGTGAACCCTAGTTCACCTATACTATCTTTATAACAAAAGGTCACACTAAATTAGTCATTAAAAAAGAAAAAATATGAGTAAAAATAAATTAGTATATTCAATTCACGATGAGTTAAAAAGACTCAATGAGCAAATAGATCTGAAAATTATTAAAGGGCAATCATACGTTAGAGAAGCGAGGTTGCACAAAAGACTTCGTGGTCAGCTTGGACAGGTGCGTCGCAGTGCGTGGCTTACCAGATCGTTTCGTTTCGCATCTTTTCTTTAAATTAGAATTTTTTACAAAATGAACGAAGAGTATCAACAAAAAATTTTAGGATTTTATAAAAAAAATAAGCGCATGCCGGGGTATAAAGAAATAATGGCGCTTGTTGGTTTCAAATCCAAAAACGCCGTCTACAAATTAATTAATAAGCTTGTAGAAGCTGGTATTGTAGAAAAAGATTCTCAAGGTCATATCACTCCTAAAAATATGTTTGGCCAAGTTCCTGTCCTTGGTTTGGTGGAAGCGGGTTTTCCTTCTGTTGCAGAAGAAGACCGCTTAGACACCATGAGTATAGACGAGCTTCTCATTGAAGATCAGAGCAATACCTATATGCTTGAAGTGAAAGGAGATTCAATGATAGAAGAAGGTATACGAGAAGGAGACATGGTGGTTGCGGAAAAACGTGAACATGCGCGCGACGGCGAAATAGTCATTGCAGAAGTAGACGGTGGTTGGACGATGAAATTTTATCGCATCAAAAATGGCAAGGTGTGGCTAGAGCCGGCCAATAAAAATTATAAACCTATTTATCCACAAGAAAGTTTTCGTATTGCTGCGGTTGTAAAGGGAGTGGTTAGGAAATATTAAAAAATTAAAAACTAAAATAAAACGTAACGCGACACTCCTTCGGGTGTCGCGCTTTAGCGTGGTGTGAATTGTTTAGAACCATCTTCAGTGTGCGATTCGATTTTGACGAGTCCTCCAGTGTTGGGCGAGCAGGTAGGGAGTGGTGTCCTCGACGACTTGAACGGTTTCTCCTTCGTGGGAAAAGAAAATGGGTGGCCGTGGATGGGTAAGCTTGTTGATTTGCTTCATCGCATCCATGGTGGCGTCAACGAGTGTGGTATGCAGACGCAGTGTCGTGTAGCTGTAAGTGCCATCGGTGTTGCGAGAGAATCTTCCAAACTCAGTCCCGATGCAAGCACAGCTTTGGGCGGGCTTTACTTCGGTGATTTTTGTAGTTTTGTTACCCACCGGCGTTCTCCTTCCTTTCACGAAAGATGTATTTTCTCCACGCGAGATTTATACACCCTTCGACTTTCTGTTGGATATTTCATCAAATCACACGCTGAATGTCAATCAGTTTTTTTCCCGTACTTATATTTTAGATAAGTATCTACGTGTCTGTATTTTGTTGGTTTTAATATGGCAAATAAAGTGTCCACTTGCAGCTCTGCTTCAGGTCCAATTGATTTTGCCGTATCTACTGAGTCACTCATCTGGCTTAGTATCTCTAGACCGCCTCTTTTTAGATCCTTTTGTAGCTTTTTACAATGTTCTACGATCTCCTTGTCTTTATTGTTTTTTATTTCGTAGTTTAATGTTTTTTGTATCTCTATCATTTGGTATCCAGCAGTAGAGTTATTTTTTGCAAGAGAAAGAAGCATGTCGGGTCCTTGAGCGAGGTGTTTAAATCCAAAGTCTCGTTTTTTTGCAGAATTATGGTTTGCTATTATTTCATTATGCAAACTATCCAATATGATGTTGGCTTGTAAATCAAGTATTTGTTTTTTTGCAGAATTTAATAGAATATCCGGTGCATTTAATTTCAAAAGCTTCTCGTATGCGCTAAATCGGCGTTTTGTTTCTTTTGCATAATCATGAGAAGCGATAGAGTCGGCCTCTTCTATGAGGTTATGAATTTTTTCATGGTCTAAAATTTCTTTTCTTCGGTCTTCTGTCAGAGCAGAGTCGAACAAAATGAAAGGGGATGACGGTATGTACATGCCTAGCGCTCCAACTGATTGTGGATGTTTTTTCCATATATCTGAATTTATTTCGAATGATACACAAAATGGATCAATTATTATTTCCTCTATCTCTTCCGGTGTGCAGTATTCTGTTCTTTTCATAAGGTCTTTAGCAAAGATTTTTTTGTCACCCCCTTTTATGTATGAGTTTTTACTCATGAGTTGGTTCAGTGTAGAGTGTATTTGTGATATAAAATATACGTCAGGATTTTCCAGGATTTCATCTCTTTGTGCTCGGATTTTTTCGGTGGCTTCGATGGTGGTGTTGTCAGAATCTTTTTCAGCCGAAGCCATCGAAGCTGCATCAATGTCTATTGCAAGTAATAAATATTTGTTAAACAAATCAATCGTTTCTGTGGAGTAAGATGTTTGTACTTCATGAAAAAACTTTTTTAGCGCTTCTCGTACCTGTTCATGTGGCATTTCAATGGTGATGCTGTCTATTAATTTTTTAAGAGACATTACAATCTCAATTTTTTTATCGAGTCCGTCTAAAATTTCTTTTTCTTTTGATTCCCAGATAGAGTCTGCTTTTTCAAAATTTTCCATGTAGCAATTATATCCCATTGATATTTAAAGACTACATAAATGAGAAAGCCGCGAGTGTCGCATGTCTGCGGCTTCTCACGGCTTGTTGTTCTGGTTGAATCTCCTAAAACATCTCCTGCGCCATTTCAAGGATCTTTCTGGCGACAAGGATGTTTTTCTTTTTGGATAGTGGGGAGAAATGTGACGGCCCCACTTCAGGTACGATCGTTCCGCTCCACCCACTTGCGACCACGTGCTGGCAGAACTCCCTTAGGGGGAGCACTCCTTCATTGAGGAGCATATTCCTGCCGTCTTTGTGTCCACGTCGTGGATCAAAGTTGTTGAGGTGTATTTCCTGCACGTTTGGCCGCAAGGCGTTGAACCCATCGACCAAGCTTCTGAGCAGGATGTCCTTGTTTGTGGGCAAGTGGTCGATTCCCGGTTTACCTACGAGGTATTCTAGGAAATGCTGGGTATCAAAGACGACCCCAATCGAGTGTCGTTCCACCACGTGCATGAATTCCAGAAAGGGAGTCCTAAACTGACCTCCAATCATTGTGGAATACGTTTGCAGGCAGACATTCGTTTGGCGGTCGCTCACGATTTCTTGCCAGTGGTGTGGGTAGGCTACCACTAGCTCGTGCGCTTCCTCAAACTGCTCTTGCAGTGTGTCATCGTGTCCAATGAGTCCGCCCCATAATGCTGGGACACGACAAACCGGATCGAGATCGCAGTTGCCCCAGTCCCACGTTTCGTGGAAATGGAGCTCCAGAGCGTTTCTTGCTGCTTCCGTTTGGTAGTCCCTGAGGGACTGATACCGGTTGAACAGCTTAAAACGAAAAAGTTCGAGTCCGTCGTATCCAGCTTTCCGGGCGATCTCCATGGATCGGTGCGCGGAAGCAGGGAAGACGGAAATCGATGGGAAAAAGTACTTCATCACGTCTCCTCCTTTGTTTGACGGGTTGATTTATTCGCACCACAAGGTGGCGAGATCTGTACAGAACTATACCAATAATATGAAAAAAGTCAAATGTTGTGGAGATGCCGAGAATCGAACTCGGGTGCAAGAAATGATCACATATGAGTCTACAAAGTTTAGGATGTTTCTTCGTCCTTACGGACGATTTCGGCAGGACAAGTAGGGAACAAACAAAACCTTGCAATGCCTAGTCTCAATTATTTTCAAATGTCAGTCGAAACGCCCCAACATTCTATCCCGAATATATAACACCGAACTCTGCTTTACGGGAGCGGACAGAGTCGACGTCGCTTAGGCTAAAGCGTAAGCGAAAGCAAGATCCTTCTGTCCAAAAAATGGAGAGACGATATTTGCTTTTGTAACTAAGTTTTTTGCACTTAGAATTTTGAAAAGTTTTAGGAGGTATTCAAGCTCCACTTTGCACATATATGATTTGATCTCCTGTCTAGGCCGATCATCCCCATTTCAATGTTCTATCGGCCTTTGATTTCGCGCCGGATGTCTCGATCAGAGTCTCGCTTTTTTATAGTCTCGCGCTTGTCAAAACTTTTTTTGCCACGCGCTATACCGAGCTCGACTTTGATCTTACGTCCCATACTATACACTGAAATAGGCACTATTGTCAAACCTTTCTTTTTCTCTATTTCGCCAAGCTGTGTGATTTCTTTTTTGGTCAAAAGTAGCTTGCGATTGCGGATGGGGTCGTAGTCCTTTGGAGTATTAAAATTTTGAAAAGGGGGAATGTGTGTGCCAATGAGAAATGCCTCCGCGCCACGCACTGTGACGTACGCGCCCTCGAGAGAGCCCTGACCCGCGCGCACGGATTTTACTTCAAAGCCAAGAAGCTCCACCCCGGCAGTGAGCTTTTCTGTGATTTCATAATTGAAATGCGCTTTTTTATTTTGTATAAAAGTCGTCATGTTTCAACTATATCAAATTCATTAGATATGCGCTTTATTTTATTGTATAATCGCTCTATGAAAATATTTGATAAAAAAGGTAAGAAAAATTTTAGAGTTATTTTAAAAAAGACCCCTCAGAAAGGTGGCGCTCCAGAAAAAAGCAAAATGCTGATCAATGTCATCAGTACTTTTTTGGTTTTTTTCATTATTCTTAGTTTGTATTCTTTTCTTTCTGGTCCGAGTACAAAAAGTACAACTATTTCTATTAGCGAGCTCGCTCGCGATGTGAATGCTGGACTTATAGAGGGTATTTCTGTAAAGGGGGAGGTGCTCGATATTACATACAAGACTCAAGAGAAAAAAGATTCAAAGAAAGAGGACTCTACAGCTCTTTCTGATACTCTTACAAATTACGGCGTCACTCCTGCGAAATTAAGTGAGGTAAAAATTGATATAAAAAGTGACAGTGGTTTTTGGTATTGGGTTTTAAATCTGATGCCGATTATTATTCCAATTCTTTTTATAGTTATCTTTTTGTGGTTTATGACTCGTCAGGTAAAGGGGGCCGGAATGCAGGCTTTTACTTTCGGCCAATCAAAAGCGCGACTCGTATCTCCTGATGATAAAAAACAGCGCGTGACTTTCAAAGATGTTGCAGGTGTAAAAGAAGCAAAAGAAGAGCTAAAAGAAATCGTAGATTTTTTGCGTAATCCAAAAAAGTTTCTAGACATTGGTGCGCGTATTCCAAAAGGTATTCTACTTATGGGTGCCCCAGGTACTGGAAAAACTTTGCTTGCGCGAGCTGTCGCAGGGGAAGCGGGAGTTTCATTTTTCTCTATATCTGGATCTGAGTTTGTGGAAATGTTTGTCGGTGTTGGCGCGTCACGTGTACGAGATCTTTTTAAAGTAGCAAAGCAGGCGGCGCCAGCAATTATTTTCGTAGATGAAATAGATGCGGTAGGGCGAGTGCGAGGAGTGGGCGCTGGTGGAGGAAATGATGAGCGTGAGCAAACATTAAATCAAATACTTGTGGAGATGGATGGTTTTGAGCCAAATGAAAAAGTGATCGTAATGGCGGCGACAAATAGGCCAGATGTGCTCGATCCAGCTCTACTGCGACCTGGACGTTTTGATCGCCGTGTTACGTTAGACTTTCCAGATAGAAAAGATCGCGAAGAAATACTTGCTATTCATTCAAAATCAAAACCTTTTGCAGAAGATGTAAATCTCAGTGTGATAGCAGAGCGCACCCCAGGATTTTCTGGTGCAGACCTTTACTCTCTAATGAACGAAGGTGCGATACTCGCCGCGCGAGAAAATCGTACACAAGTTTCACAGTTTGATCTCATACGATCTATTGAAAAAGTGATGCTAGGTCCTGAAAGGCGAAGTCACATACTTTCAAAAAAAGAAAAAGAAATTACTGCATACCATGAAGCGGGTCACGCACTCGTAGCATCTGTGCTCCCATACGCTGATCCAGTACATAAAATATCTATTATTTCTCGTGGACGTGCAGCTGGGTATACACTCAAGCTTCCACTTGATGACAAAAAAATGCAGTCCAAAAAAGAATTCTTGGATGACATCGCAGTGTCTCTTGGTGGATACGTGGTAGAGAAAAATATTTTTGGAGATCTTACTACTGGATCATCAAATGATTTACAGGTATCTACTGCTCTTGCTCGCGATATGGTCACAAAATACGGAATGTCTGAAAAAGTCGGTCCGATAGCTCTCGAGGGCTCAGGTGGTCGCGCAATGTTTGGTCGTGGTGTAGAAGACAAAGAATATTCACAGGAAGTCAGCGCGATGATAGATAGTGAGGTGTCTATAATAATGAAGGAAGCCTATGAAAAGACAGAGGAGATTATAAAAAAGCACAGAAAGCTTTTGGATATTATTGCACTGCGTCTAGTAGAGACAGAAACTATAGAGCGCGAAGAGTATGAAAAGATAATTGTTGCAAATGGAATCCAATTAAAGAAAAAAATGGATATTGAGCATGCAGGTTGATTATTATTTTAATTATTTATTTATGAAAAACTTTTTGAAATTATATTTTGGACTGGTAATTTTTTCTTTTGTGTTTGTTCCGAGTCTGTCTTTTGCGCAATTTGCTACAGTCACGACTACAGCCACAGCTCAGTCGCAAAGTATCTCACAGCTGATAGCCATGATTGCCGACCTACAAAGGCAGTTGGATAGCATGAGACAGATAGATACAACAAGTGCGGGCGCTTATCCAATCATTATTACAGCTCCAGTAGATAGCAAACAGCTTAAGGTCGGCGATCCTATTTTAATAAAGTGGAAAGTTGGTAAAGATCTATCCAATAAAGATATTCCTAAGAAAATATTTATGATGGTATCCGATGGTACTAGTGTGACTGGAAATATAAATCTTGATTTTTCTGAAATTTTTGATAAGTCAATTACTACTAGTAGAAAATCTTACAGGACTCCAGGCTGGGGTTGGCCATCTAACACACCTGGCAAATATACGATGAAGTTTGTATCGGAGGACAAAACCCCGAATGACTGGCGAGACAATGAAGTGGTTAGTCAGTCCGTAACCTTTTTTATCAAATAGCACATTTTTAGCACGAGGAGTGTTATTGTGTTAAAATTATTGAGTTATCATTATTCAACTATATATGAAATTATTTTCAAAAATGTTTTTAGGTTTGGCACTTGTTGCATTCTTGGCTATGCCAACGAGTGTGATTTTTGCTGAGGAAGGCTCATCTCAAACAAGCGGTAGCTCACACAAAAGTGTCGCTGATTTGCAGGCCATGATTAAGAGTATTCAAGATCAAATTGCACACCTGAAAGCTGGTGCATCAAAAACAGAAGATGTGAAAAAAGAGTTTTGTGTACCAATCGCAAGAATTTTAAAATTTGGTGACAAGGGTGAAGATGTAAAAGTACTAAACGACAATTTAGAAAAAGAGGGTTTCAGGATAGAAGGAGACAGAATGATGTTTTCTTCTGCAACAATGAAGGCGGTAAATGAATACCAAAATAAACATCGAGACGCCATTCTCACTAAAAATGGCCTTTCTTCTCCCACTGGTATCGTCGGTATGGCTACTCGAGAAAAATTAAACAAAGAACATCCTTGTGCTCCAACAGGTGCTCCAACTATTGGTGCAGACGCGTCTATACCAACGGCAACAAATATTTCTGGTTATCCAATTACAATTCTTTATCCTAAAAGTTCTACAAATTTTAAAGTAAATGAAACTTTTAAAATAAGTTGGACAGCTGGAGATGTGGATGCGCCAGAATTTCAGATGTCGGTCTACAATGATAATGATAATACCGAAGCTTTTTATGTTGGAAAGCCATTTTCTTCTAGAAAAGATGATAAAAAAGGTACATACGCATGGCGGAACGCAGGCTTTATGAAAAAGTCAGGAAATTACACACTTATGTTAACTGGGACAAACAAATCTGATATGAAAACTTTGAGTCAGCCACTAAAGTTTACCGTCGGTGCCGGCTCTTCAGATGCTTCATTTGCAATGACAGGAACATCTGCTTCTGATTTAAACAAGGACGGAAAAGTAGACGGCGCAGACTTAGGTTTGGTTTTGGGAGCGTTTGGTGTGTGTTCTACAGGCAATGTTTGTGTGGCAGATTTAAATTTAGATAAGTCTGTAGACCAAAAAGATGTACAGATTGTTTTAAGTTCTTGGACCCATTAATTTAAAAATTCAGCTAAGGATAGACTATACAAAAAAACCGGCTAACTGCCGGTTTTTTTTGATGTCTATATAAAAGGTTTGCCCCGCGCACGAGAAGTGGCGGGGCATTTGGAAGGCGGGTC
>CAYTVX010000003.1:32912-37138 GCA_964441885.1 uncultured Candidatus Saccharibacteria bacterium | reverse complement strand
CGAAAATGCACAAGAATAATTATTTACAAAATTTTGTAATGCCAATTGTTGCGCTACTCATCATAGCAGTACTTTTTTTATTGTATTGGGGCTCTATGAAAAGTGTAAAAACAGACACCATAAGACAACCC
The DNA here is from genome assembly GCA_964441885.1 of uncultured Candidatus Saccharibacteria bacterium. Lineage (GTDB taxonomy): Bacteria > Patescibacteriota > Minisyncoccia > Phycocordibacterales > CALRHW01 > SICJ01. The sequence continues at coordinate 37,007 of CAYTVX010000003.1, read as the reverse complement.
TTTGTAAAAGCTACCGGTAGTGCTGACACATACTTTAAAAACATTTCTTTATCTGCAAAATCAGCAATAGTGTGGGACGTAAACGAACACAGAGCGATATACGAGCACAACGCCGACACAATTTTGCCACTAGCTTCTCTCGCTAAAGTAATGATGGCTGTCACAGCAGATGACCTTGTACCAGATTACACAGTAATTTCTATAAAAAAAGAATTCCTCGCAGAAGAGGGTGATTCTGGATTGGCCATAAATCAAAACTGGCGATTGAAAGACCTACTCGATTATAGTCTTACCGTATCTTCAAACGATGGTGCGAGAGCTATAGCTTCTGTGGTGGGGGCTGTCACTAGTGGATCTGCAAACTACGATATGGGCAGAAAAGAATTTGTGGTACGAATGAATGAGAAAGCAAAAAAAATGGGCCTTACGTCCACACACTTCACCAATGAAAATGGTTTGGACACAAACCAGTCTTTGGGAGGTGCATACGGCTCAGCACGAGATATGGCACTTCTCTTTGAAAATGTTTTAAAAAATTATCCAGAAATAATGGAGCAAACAAAGCAAAGCAAGGTTTCAATAAAGTCACTTGATAATGTGGTGCATGTGGGACACAATACCAACTGGACTGTGGACACAATACCGGGGGTCATTGCCTCAAAAACAGGTTATACTAATCTTGCTGGCGGTAATCTAGTAATTACTTTTGACCCACAGCTAGGCAGACCTCTTATTATTTCAGTTTTGGGTTCTACACAAGAGGGAAGATTTTCAGATGTTGCCGCACTTATTAATGCTAGTCGAGCATATTTAGACCAAAAATAACATGATCATAGATATAGTAAAAGTTTTTCTTCCATCAATCGTAGCTTTTGCTATTGGTATTTTTTTCACGCCATTTTTGACAAACTTTTTGTACAAACACAAAATGTGGAAAAAGAAAGCTGGCAAAATAGCACCAGACGGAAGAGAGACACCTATTTTTAACGAACTTCATAAAGACAAGGAGGTGGGTACACCTAAAATGGGAGGCGTCGTCATTTGGTTTAGTGCTTTTGTGACGATAGTTGGTATCTGGATTTTAGCCAAACTTTTTCCTGGAGAAATAATAGCGAAAATAGATTTTCTTAGTAGAAACCAAACATGGATTCCACTTTTTACACTCATTGCTGGATCACTCGTGGGACTCATAGATGACTTTATGGAAATAAAAGGAAGCCGAGATCATATTGCTGGTGGTTTGTCATTAAAAAAAAGATTGCTTATCGTTGGGTTTATCGCACTACTCTGTAGCTTGTGGTTTTATTTTAAACTAGATGTATCTACTATTGGACTTCCAGGAACATTCGGGGAAATTCCTTTAGGAATATTTTTCATTCCATTTTTTATTATTGTAACAATGGCTATTTATTCTGGTGGAGTGATAGACGGACTCGACGGTCTCGCAGGAGGCATCTTTGCTACTATTTTTTCTGCATATGCGGGCATCGCTTTTTTTCAAAACCAAATCAATCTCGCCGCTTTTTGTACTCTCATTGTTGGTTCAATACTAGCTTTTCTTTGGTTCAATATTCCACCCGCTCGATACTATATGTCTGAAACTGGGACTATGGGACTCACTATCACCCTTACTGTCGTCGCTTTTATGACAGACACTCTAGGGAAGGGGTACGGTATTTTAGTGCTTCCGGTCATTGCTTTGCCACTCATTGTAACCTCACTTTCAAGTACCCTTCAGCTTTTATCAAAAAAATTCCGTGATGGTAAAAAGATTTTTCTTGTAGCACCAATTCATCACCACTTTGAAGCAAAAGGTTGGCCTGCAACAAAAGTAACGATGCGGTTTTGGATTATTGGAATTATTTCTGCGATTCTTGGAATGATTTTGGGTCTCATTGGGTAAGTTCCTTATTTAAATTATGAAAAAACTTCGTGTAGACAAACCACTTCTTATTTCTATACTAATTCTTGCTATTGGAGGTTTTTTTATTTTTAGCTCAGCTTCTCTTGGTCTTCTTGCGCGCGATGGGGCACGTTTTTCAAATGTTGCTTTTACGCAAACATTCTACGGACTTTTCCTTGGAACAATCGCACTTTTGATTACATACCGTATTCCATATCTTTTCTGGAAAAAACACGCATTATCTCTTCTTGGCGCAGCACTTGCTTTAACAGTGCTTGTATTCGTTCCTTATTTTGGTTTTGAGCACGGCGGAGCAAAAAGATGGGTTGTGCTGGGTTCGTTTTCTTTTCAGCCGTCTGAATTTTTAAAGATTGGTTTTATATTTTATGTTGCAGCTTGGATTGCGAGCATTAAACACAATATTAAAACTTTTAGATTTGGCTTGTTGCCTTTTATGATATCAATAGGGGTGGTGGGTGGAATACTCCTTAGCCAACCAGACACTGATACTTTTTTTGTTATATTTGTAGCAAGTGTTGCAATGTTTTTTGTAGGAGGTGCACGTAAAAGAGATGTTGCTATTATTTTACTTATCGCCCTCATTGGTTTTGCCACAATAGCAATGACACGACCATATTTAGTAGAAAGATTTACTACTTTTTTAAATCCAGGCCAAGACTCACTTGGTGCAAGCTATCAAATACAGCAGTCACTTATTGCCGTTGGTTCTGGCGGAATCACGGGAAGGGGATTTGGTAAAAGTATTCAAAAATTTAACTTTTTGCCAGAGCCTATAGGTGATTCTATTTTTGCTGTAGCTGCCGAAGAATTTGGTCTTTTGGGAAGTATTTTTATCGTGGGAATGTTCTTCTTTTTTGCATTTAGAGGTCTAAAAATAGCGGGCAGGTCAAACGATACATTTGGTGGACTTGTGGCTCTTGGAATTGTTATACTGATAATATCTCAGGCGTTTATCAATATAGCTTCAATGCTGGGCGTGTTTCCACTTTCAGGTATTCCGTTGCCGTTTGTCAGCCATGGTGGAACAGCTCTTTTGATGACGCTCGCAGAGGTGGGAATTTTGCTTAACATCTCAAAATATCAAAAAACATGAAAATTTTATTTACTGGTGGCGGAACGGGAGGTCATTTTTACCCAATTATTGCTATAGCGCAAGAAATCAACAAATTAAGTAAGGAAAATCGTCTTTTATCTCCGGAACTTTATTTTATGTCGCCACAGCCATATGATGCTGGTGTACTTTTTGACAACAACATTATTTACAAAAAAAATTCTGCCGGAAAGATCCGCCGATATTTTTCTATATTAAACTTTTTTGATTTATTTAAAACTTTTTGGGGAATACTGCAGTCTCTTTTAGATGTTTTTCTAATTTATCCAGATGTTGTCTTTGGAAAAGGAGGATACGCCAGTTTTCCAGCACTTTTCGCCGCGCGTTTTTTGCGTATTCCAGTAGTCATTCATGAATCAGACACGGTCCCGGGCAAGGTCAACAAATGGGCATCAAAATTTGCAACACGAATCGCGATTTCATATCCAGAAGCAGCGCAATATTTTCCAAAGGAAAAAATAGCTCTTACTGGCAACCCGATCCGAAAAGAACTTATAATGCCACTCACTGAAGGTGCTCAAGAATTTTTTAAACTAGATCGTGGTGTGCCCGTAGTGCTTGTGCTTGGCGGATCATTGGGCTCTCAAACCATAAACGACACAATCATCGACGCTCTTCCTTCACTAGTAAAAAAATATCAGATTATTCATCAAACCGGTAAAAAAAATCTACGAGATGTCTTGGGAAGAACTAGCGCGATGCTTTTAAACAACGAAAACAAACACCGATACAAAGCCTTCGATTATTTAGACGTACTGAGTATGCGAATGGCCGCTGGTGTAGCAAATATTATTGTGTCTCGTTCTGGCTCAGCGATTTTTGAAATAGCATCTTGGGGCGTGCCTTCTATTTTAATACCCATTACCGATACAAATGGTGACCATCAGAGAAAAAATGCTTTTGCTTACGCTAGAAACGGCGCATGTTTGGTGATTGAAGAATCAAACCTCACATCAAATATTTTAGTATCTGAAATACAAAGAATCGTAGACTCACCCGAAGAATCTGCAAAAATGAAAAGTGCAGCTAAAGCTTTTATAAAATATGATGCAGCAGAACT
>CAYTVX010000003.1:18345-32812 GCA_964441885.1 uncultured Candidatus Saccharibacteria bacterium | reverse complement strand
CTGCAAAAATGAAAAGTGCAGCTAAAGCTTTTATAAAATATGATGCAGCAGAACTAATTGCAAAAGAAATTCTAGCTATCGCACTCAGTCACGAAAAATAATCATGAGCCAAGACAATTCAAAAAAAACAGTTACTCGCTTTGCGCCGTCACCGACAGGCTTTTTGCATATAGGTGGAGTACGCACAGCACTTTTTGCATATCTTTGGGCACGAAAAAATGATGGTACTTTTATTTTGCGCATAGAAGACACAGACAAAGAACGTGAAGTAGAGGGTTCTATTACACACATTACTGAGTCTTTACAATGGCTCGGTCTCGACTGGGACTATGGCCCAGAAAAACCTGGACCCTTTGGATCTTGCATACAATCAGAACGTGTCTCAACCCACAAAGAATTTGCTCAAAAGCTTATCGATAAAGGTTTGGCATATCCAGATCCCTACACACAAGAAGAGGTGGCTGTTTTTCGTGCAAAAGCTCAAGAAGAAAAAAGACCGTTTCTTTTTCGCGATCACAGACCAGAAACTTTTGGCGTTTGGGACGGGACAAAGCCACTACGTTTTAAAGTGCCTGAAATAAAAAGATATAAATGGCACGATGAGGTGCGCGGAGAGCTAGAAGCGGGCGAGGAAGCTCTTGATGATTTTGTACTTATCAAAACAGATGGATACCCTACATACAATTTTGCTCATATCGTAGATGATTTTTTGATGGGTGTAACCCATATCATGCGTGCTGACGAATATATTTCTAGTATGCCTAGATTTTTGAGCCTATATGACGCGCTTGAAATACCATATCCAAAATTTGTGACTCTTCCACCAATCTTGCGTGATGACCGCACAAAAAAGCTTGGAAAACGCGATGGTGCTAAAGATATTTTTGATTACAAATCAGAGGGATACCTGCCTGAAGCAATGATAAATTTTCTTGCGCTCACTGGCTGGAATCCTGGGACAGAGCAAGAAATGTTTGATCGCAACGAGCTCATGAATGCTTTTGAGCTAAATAAAATCCAAAAAGCTGGTGCGGTTTTTAACGAGACGAAGTTGCTCTGGCTCAATCATGAATGGATAAAAAAGATGCCTGTGGAAAAGCTCCACGAAAAAATTTCAGAAATGATTTCTGCTTTCAATCCTGATTTTTCTGTATCTCCTGCAGTTTTGGAAAAAATCACGCCAATCATCATAGAACGTGTACAAAAATGGGGAGACCTTACGGAAATGCTTCAAAATGGAGAAATAGAATATTTTTTCAAAACACCATCATACACAAAAGAATCTCTTGTGTGGAAAGATGAAAGTGGTTTTGAAACTACAAAAGAATACCTTGCAAAAACTATAGAAATTTTTAGTAATACAAAAGACGAAGACTGGAACTCATCTGAATCTATCAAAAAAAATCTCTGGGATTACGCTACAGAAAAGGGAAGGGGTGCTGTGCTTTGGCCAATACGCTATGCACTCACGGGTAAAGACAAGTCACCAGACCCCTTTGTTGTTGGTTCAATTTTAGGCAAGGAAGAAACCTTAAAACGTCTCGCAAAGGCAGTAGAATTACTTTGATTATGAATACAAAATCCAGAAACAAATACATTCTTTGTTTTCTGTGCTTACTCGCAATTTTTTCCCGAGGGCATATATTACGTGCAGCAACCGTTGAAGAATTGCAACAAAGTATTGCAGAAAAAAGTAAACAAATAGACGCACTAAACAAAGAAATAGAACAGATTGATAAAAAAATTCAAACGGTAAACAGTGTTGGTCAAACTCTACAAGGTACAATAAAAAACCTAAACGATACTGGAAGTAAACTCAGCACAGAAGTAAAAGTGACAGAAAGTAAAATTACAAAAACAGATCTAAACATCCAACAAATCGGCTTTGAAATTTCTGCCAAAGAAAACAAAATCAAACAAAACCTAAGCACAATAGCAAAAACGCTACGAGAAATAAATTCTGCAGAGAATGACTCTCTGATAGAGTCTATTCTTTCTAAAACAAGCTTTTCAGCTATGTGGGACAACATAGATTCCCTACAGAAATTCCAAACGAGTATAAAAGATCAAACTTACGAGCTTCGTGGATACAAAACAGAGCTAGAAATGAAGAAGAACGAAACAGAGGATTTAAAAAAAGACTTAGAGGGTCTAAAGGGTCAGCTTGTAGATAAAAAGAAAATCGTTGATATAAATAAAAACGAAAAAGCTGTGCTTTTAACTGCTACAAAAAATGAAGAAGCAAATTATCGTAAAATTTTGGCAGACAAAAAAGCACTCGCTGACGCATTTCAAAATGAAATCTTTAGCATTGAATCACAAATAAAAATTGCGATTGATCCAAATAGTATTCCCGTTGCGGGCAAGGGAGTTCTTTCTTGGCCGGTAAGTAACGTATTTATAACACAATATTTTGGAGACACGGCCTTTTCTAGAACTGGTATATACAATGGAAAGGGACACAACGGCATAGACTTCAGAGCGCCAGTTGGAACACCTATAAAAGCGGTTCTTTCTGGCATAGTAGAAGAGACGGGAAATACCGATTTAAAGCCTTATTGTGAGTCTTATGGTAAATGGGTATTCATCCGCCATGCCAACGGCCTATCAAGCGTATACGGCCATTTAAGCCTAATCAAAGCCAAAGCTGGGGACAGAGTGAACACAGGAGATATCGTCGGATATAGCGGTGATACCGGCTTTGCATTTGGTGCCCATTTACACTTGAGCCTTTTTGCTAGTCAGGGTGTAAGCGTACAGCCATTAGTAAACAGCGTAAATTGTAAAAATGTAAGAATTCCAATAGCGAGCCAAAACGCGTATCTAAACCCGCTTCCGTATTTTTAATAAGTTATATACAAAATACCAAAACGGACTTGCAACAACATCATAAAATTTATCGTGATGTACTGCATGGCCTCCAAATCTTTTTTTGAAAGCGGTAAGACCCTCCCAGCCATTATGTTTATCTTCTTTACTACTCACGCCGCCAAAGTTGTACCATCTATAACCTTTTTCTTTTAAATATTTTATTGTGGAAAATTGAGCAGAATATGCTGGCATTACTTTTCTGTTTTCACTACTTGTGCCACCAAAAACAAACATCGCTGTATCACCATAAAAAACGATCAGGTTGGCTGCAAGAGTTTTTCCAGAATGAGAGCTCAGAGCGAGTATCGCATTTGCATCCTTATCACATTGTTTAAAAATATTTTCGTAATACGCTTTTGGGTGTAAATAAAATCCGTCACGAGAGGCGGTCTCTTTTAAAATAGAATAAAAGGTGTCAAAATGTTCAGATAAATTTTTTTCTACTATAGCAGTGACCACCTCACTTTTTTCAGAAAAACGAATAGAATAACGAGTATTTTTATGCATATCACGCAAAATATCATCTTCTGCTTTATGCAGATCAAGATACCATTCATAACGTGGCTGAAACTGAGAAGAGTGGTATGTATGCGCTAGTGCTGTTTTAAAAACTTTCTTAAAAAGATTAGCTTCTGTTTTGTACTGTTCTGGTACAGTAAAATCAGTGCGAACAAAAATAGCGCCTTCTTTTTTTGCCAAATCTTTCAAAAAAACTTTTATTTCCTGAAGTAATTTTACATCCACATCACAACAAACAACTGGTCCGTAAGGAATATACAGAAAACTCTTATTAAAAGACAGAGGAAATTTTACTGCCTGAAAAAAACCAACGACTACGTCCTCTTTTGAAATAGAAAAACGGTAAACTTTTCGGCCCATATTTTTTTGCCACTCACCATAAAAAAACGCCTGAGTAAAAGGTGTTGAGCGGTATATTTTTGACGGATCAAAATCTTGTTCGTCTTTTATCTCTTTAAATAATATACACATAGAATAATATGTATTATAATATAGTCATTAACATCACAATACAATGCAAACGAAAAACAATAAAAAAGATGGCGGATTTATTATGGCAATAATCGTTGTCATAATAGCATTAGTTATTTTAAAATTTGTTGCTGGTGTGGACGTGATCGACGTGTTCAATTATGTAAAAGAAGTTGGGGCATTTTTTTGGGATAAAATAGCTGGTCTTTTCCGATAATCTTGCTATTATAGACGCTCTGTTGATTATATTAAAAAAATGAAAGCTTTTAAACTAGCCATATTTCTTCTGCTTTTGCCGATATACGGCCCAGCCTATATTTTCCTACACTTTACTTTTTCCTGGTGGGAAGGTCTTCTTGAATAAATCTTTTTGGTAAAATTTATATGATAGAATTAGAGCTGTGAAAAAACGCGCTCTATTTTTATTTATACTGTTACTCATTATTACTGGTCTATATTGGTATTTCCAACCACAAAATACTTATGGACCAGGTCCGCTGTGGGGTAACAGAAAAGCTACCAGCTCTATACTCACAAAAGAAGGTGTTTTTGCTTGGACAAATACACAAAGAATACAAAACTCAGAAGAATCTTCATTATATTTAAACGAAGATCTGAGCAAGATCGCAGAAATGCGCGTAGATGATATGTTTGCAAAACAATATTTTGAGCATGTTTCGCCAACAGGAGAAAGCGCCTCAAGCGTAGCCGAAGACACACAATACGAATACATAGCTATAGGTGAAAACATAGCCCTTGGTAATTTTGAAAATGACGAAGTACTAGTGCAAGCATGGATGGACAGTCCAGGTCACAGAGAAAATATTTTAAATCATAGATATACAGAAATAGGTGTGGCAATGAAAAAGGGGAAGTACGAAGAAGATGAAGTTTGGATAGCTGTGCAGATATTTGGACGCCCACTATCAGATTGTTCAGAACCGAGCACGTTTTCTAAAAATAAAATAGAAGAAAACCAAATACTTATAGAAAAACTGAAAAAACAAGCCGAGAGTCAGCGTGTAGCCATTGAGCTTTTAAAACACAATGCGTCAGATTATAATACCAAGGTTGATGAATACAATTTAGTCGTAAAAAAAGTAAACGATTTGGTTGTGGAAATAAAAGAGCTAATTGTACAGTATAATAAACAAGTTAAAATATTTAATGAGTGTCTTTTAAAATAAATGAAAAAATTTCCTGATAATTTTCTTTGGGGGAGTTCAACGGCTGCTTATCAAGTGGAGGGCGGGATAGAAAATACCGACTGGGCGCAGGCAGCTCGCGAGGGGAGAGTGCCCCTATGTGGACGCGCTTGCGATCATTACAATCTTTACGAAAAAGATTTTGATATTATTGTTGCCCTTGGACACAACACTCATAAAATATCTATAGAGTGGGCGCGCATTGAACCAGAGGAAGGTGTTTTTAATGAAAAAGAAATAGAGCATTACAGAAATGTTTTAGACGCTCTTCACGCAAGAGGCATAAAACCAATAGTAAACACGTGGCACTTCACTCTTCCTATTTGGTTTTCAAAAAAGGGCGGTTTTGAAAATAAAAAAGCTCCGTTTTATTTTGCACGCTACTGTGCATATGTAGCAGAAAAACTTGGTAATAAAGAAGATACGTACATCACAATAAATGAACCAATAGTACTTTCTTCTGGCGGATACCTGAGAGGGAATTGGCCTCCATTTAAAAAAAGCATCCTTTCTTTTCTGCGTGTTACTAGAATACTCATACGTTCACACAATGCAGCTTTCAAAGCAATGAAAAAAGCCCGACCAGAAATCAAAATCGGCATTTCAAAAAATAATATTTATTTTCACAGTAATTCAAACCCAATAAATATTTTTGCTGCATTTTTTATGAACTGGTTTTGGAATAGACGCTTCTTAAACGGAATAAAAGACAATCAAGATTTTATCGGACTCAATCATTATTTCCACAAAAAATTTGGCGACAAAAAAACCTATCCAAAAACAGATATGGGCTGGGACATCTATCCAGACGGCTTATATCATGTACTTTTGGAGCTTAAACGCTACAACAAGCCCGTCATTGTCACTGAAAACGGCATAGCCGACGCCGCGGATACAAAGCGAGCAGATTTTATTAAAAATTATCTCGCTTCGATCCACAAAGCTATCGAAGGTGGAGTAAACGTGTTTGGATATCTGCATTGGTCGCTTTTGGATAATTATGAATGGGCTTTTGGCTTTGAAAAGCGTTTTGGGCTTGTAGAGGTCAACTATGACACCCTTGAAAGAAAAATCAGACCTTCGGCCCTTGAATACAAAAAGATATGCGATGCAAACGCACTGTAAATATGTTTTAATTATAAAGAAATGACAGGTTTTTCATTATTATTTGTAGTCATAGCTCAATTCCTAAATGCCATCGTTGCTATTTTAGACAAGCACATCATCAAAAGTGTTACCAAACCCGTTGTCTATGCTTTTTATGTAAGCGTGCTTTCTGGAATCGCCATAATAATGGTTCCATTTGGAATCGTTTCTATTCCAGATCCAATAATTATTTATTTATCATTACTTGCTGCGGTTTGCTACTTGGCATCTATTTTATTTCTTTATGATTCACTAAAAATATCTTTACCTTCAGAAGTAATACCCGTTGTGGGAGCGGTGGCGGCAGTATCTACTTTTGGTTTTAGCTATTGGATACTTGGGGTTTCACTGCCAGACGATTTCTTACTAGCTTTCACACTTCTTATTTTGGGAATGCTTTTCATTACACATTTTGCATTTACAAAAAAATCTTTTGTCTATGTGGTGCTCGCTGGAGTTTTTTTTGGTGCTTCTACTGTAATAATCAAGAAAATCTTTACGTTAGATGATTCGTTTGCCAATGGCTTTTTTTGGTCAAGAATGGCAAACGTTGTAGTAGCAATGGTTCTTTTACTTTGGCCCAACAACCTACGTGCCATTAAAAAAGACATGCGTCACTCTCCAGCAAAAGGGAAGTTTGTGATATTGAACAACAAACTGCTAGCTGGGTTGGCTTTTCTTTGTATCCTTTTTGCCATCAAGCTTGGCGATGTATCTACAGTCAACGCACTTTCAAGCCTACAATACGTTTTCTTGCTTATATTTAGCCTAATTTTCATAAAAAAGATACCTGGACATTTTTCAAAAATGAAATATAGAGACGAACTAATCCATAAAGTCTTTTCTACAATACTCATCATTCTTGGTTTTATAGTTTTGTTTACAAAATATTAATTATGAGAAGATTAAAAAAAATATTTCTCTGGTCAGTTTTGTTGATTGCTTTAGCTCTTTGTATATTATCTGTAACGAAAACTCCAGAAAAAATAACTTACGGAGTATCTTTTAGCAAACTTCACGCTGATGAGCTACAGCTTGATTGGAAAAAAGTTTTTATCGCCTCACTTGATGAACTGAAAATTCGAAATTTTCGCCTGTCAGCACATTGGCCAAATATTGAACCTCAAAATGGTAAATATAATTTTGCTGATTTAGATTTCCAAATGAATGAAGCAAAAAAAAGAGACGCGAAGGTAATCTTGGCTGTGGGCAGGAGACTTCCAGGCTGGCCAGAATGCCATGATCCAGATTGGGTAAAAGGAATTTCAAAAGAAGACAAACAAAAAGAATTACTCTCTTATGTTGAAGAAACGGTCAAAAGATACAAAGATTATCCAAATATAGCTTATTGGCAGGTTGAGAACGAACCATTCCTAGCACTTTTTGCACGACATCACTGCGAAGATTTTTTTGACGAAGATTTTTTTGATAAAGAAATCGCGCTTGTGCGTTCACTCGATCCAGATACTAAAATTTTTATTACCGACAGTGGGGAATTAAGTCTTTGGTATAAAGCCTACACTCGCGCAGATTCTTTTGGTACAAGTGTCTATTTATATGTATGGAACCACAAATTTGGAAAATTTAGATACCCTATCACACCCGCCTTTTTTAGAATCAAACATAACATCATAAAACTACTTTTTACGGACAAACCATCAATTATAAGTGAACTATCTACCGAGCCATGGCTTTTGAAGCCAATTAATGAGACTCCTATAGACGAACAATTAAGTCGAATGGATTTAAACAAATTTAACAATATGATAGCTTTTGCAAGTAAAACTGGTTTTGATACACAATTTTTGTGGGGTGTAGAGTGGTGGTACTATATGAAGAATAACAATCATCCAGAATTTTGGACAAGAGCTAAAGAACTCTATTCTAAATAATTTTTATTTAATGAAGAGGGGGGGTGTTTATTTATATGGCTGTGTCGTAAAAGATATATTGTGCGACCTATATATAAAGTTATCCACAGCGAAAAATCATTCTTCCCTATTATCTTCTACAACAAAAAAGACTCCCGATTAAGGGAGTCTTTTTTGAAACTATTATTCGTAGTTTGTATGGCTATCAGTTCTCATCGATAACAGTCCCTGTGTTTTTGTCCAACAAGGAGACGATGGCAACCAAGGCTTTGCACCCTCTTTCTCATAAAGCTCACGAGCATAAGCTGCGTTACCTTCTAGTGTATGTAGATCGAGTCCAAGCTTCTTTGCAGCTGCGGCATGGTAATGCTCATTAATTTGCATCACACCCACGTCACTACGATTTACTTTTCCTCGTATTAAGTTACCGTTTGAGTCTGTTTGTCTAAAAGAAGACTCACAACGAGCAACTTCGGCCAAAATAGGAATATCTGAGAAGTAGTTACGAATATATGCCTCTGTAGACATAGCCTTCATAGCAATTTCTTTTTTTGTTTTGTCTTCTTTGTTTTCTACGACCTGAGACTCCGGTTTAGGAATTTCAGTTACTGGAGCAGATACAGGTGTTCCTGTAACGCTCGCAAGTATCATATATAGACCAAGTGTTGTCATATTTAACATAAATTTGTTTACTCGAGTTCTCCAAAGGATTCCCCAAATAAAAAACTCAGCTGTTAACTGAGATATCAATATACTATCACACTTGGGTCACCTTGTCAATGACAAAATGAGTTTTATATGGTCTAGAAATGGCTTATTTATTGGGTTTTTTGCTATTTTAGACCCCCAAACTTACCATTCCTTTGACAGCTTTTTCTGCATCATATTCTTTTTGGCATTTTGGAGAGCAAAAAGTATACCCATTTTGCTCATTTTTACAGTCTTCACAGCATATAAAATGCTCGTGACATGTATCAAGAGAGCAATTTGTATAGTTTTCTGAAGGTTTTTTACAAATATCACACTTCCCTATTATCTCGTGATTTTCTGGAGTATTAAAATTCATTACTTTTCTTTTATCAAACACATACAGAGAGCCTTTAAAATCCTTTCCTGGATATTTTTCCATATAACTGACAATTCCACCGTCTAGCTGGTATACGTCCTTAAAACCCTCGTTTACGAGAAACCCAGAGGCCTTTTCACAACGCACTCCGCCGGTGCAGACTGTCACCACAGTTTTGTCTTTAAAATCAGCAATCTGGTCTTTTGCCAAAGGTAGATCACGGAAGTTTTTTAATCCTGGGAGTATAGAGCCATCAAAATGCCCCACTTTGTATTCATAGTCATTGCGCATATCCACAATATGAAAATCTCCCGGTCTTTTTTCAAACCATTCATGTAGCTCTTCTGGAGAAAGCCTTTTGCCAGTAGTCTCTATCGGATTGACCTTCACAGGCAAAGAATCACTCACAAGGTCCTTTCTTATTTTTATAGAAAGTCGAGGAAAAGCATCTCCTATGCCAGCACTCTTTTTTATGTGAGTATCCTTGAAACGTGGGTCCGCAAGAAAAGTCTTCAAATACTTTTCAATATTTTCTTTAGTGCCCTCCAGGGTAGCGTTGATTCCCTCTTCTGCAATTATTATCCTGCCCCTAAGAGAAAGTTTTTCACACAAAGATCTCTGCGCATACATCAATGCGCGAGGATCTTCCACTTGTACGTATTTATAAAAAAGTATTATCTCCATATAATCACTACTTGCCTACCTCTACTTTATCTCCTTCGTTCAAACCAGATATAATTTCCACAGAACCATCTTGCCCGACAATGCCTAGATTTACAAGTACTTCTTCTGAAGTATCACCAGAAACTTTTTTTACATAAGAACCACCGGATTTGGTTGCAACAGCATACAACGGCACCACTAATGCACCAGATTTTTTAGCAGTTTCTATATTTAGATTAGCAGTCAATCCACTTTTAATTTTTGAATCTGGATTTAAAATTGCAACCTTCACTTTATAATTCACAACACCATCTACAATAGTTTCTCCTGGATCTATATAAGACACTGTACCACTCCAAGATTCACCTGGATATGCATCTAATGTTATTTCTACAGTATTGCCAATAGTAATTTTTCCAATATTCACCTCAGAAATATTTGATTCTATTTCAAGCTTGTTATCAGAAATAATTGAAACAATCGTTGTTCCAGCACCCACTATCTCCCCTTTTTCCACATCTTGCTTTGTCACGATACCATCAAAAGGAGCCTGCATTTTTGTTTTGGCAATTTGTGATTGAATATTTTTTATTTGTGCCTGTATTTGAAGTTTACGTGCACCCTGTGCAGAAACAGAATCAGTATTTGTGCTCAAGGAAGTTTCCCCGGCTCGAGCGTTGTTGAGTTTTTCTCTTGCAGAAATAATGTTGGACAAAGCGGTATTTATAGTTGTTCTAGCTGTAGACACATCGGTCTTATAGCCAGACACATTGGCGATATTGTTACTATCAGGAGACACCAAGGTAAAGATTACAGTAGAAACTGTGTCTACAAGGGTTTTTACTATGTTCAAATATTCTTCAGATTTGTTGAGTAATTCATCAACATTACTTACAGTCATCTCATCAATCTGAGTATTCCACAATACGAATTTTTTTGTTATTACACTTCTATTGTCGTTAATATTTACTTTAGTTTTATAATCTACATAAAAATAAAAATTGGTGCCGACTGAATTTTGTGTTGATGGTCTAAAATTGGCGTTGTCTCCCTCTGGGTCATCAAAAAACTGATCTATACTTGCTCTTATCACATTGTCTGCCTTTGTATACGAATCTGAAATTACAGCCATGGCATTTGCTGTAGCGTCTGAAACTGCAATATTATTGGTAACACCCACAGCATTTTCTTCTGCCAAATCAGCCTGAGCTTTCAATAAATCAGCCTGAAGATCGCTATTATCTAGCTCCACGAGTGCCTGACCAGCTTTTACTCTGGTACCCACATCTACGTATGCGCCCACAACTCTTCCACTTTTTTCAAAACCAAGTTCCACTGAATCTATCGCCTTTGTTTTTCCAGCGGCGAGTACAGACTGAACGATATCCTTCCTTTCCACGCCCACTTGAGTTACACCACCATTTCCCCCACCAAAAATAAGGAAACCGACGGCGACAACTACCGCCAATACGATGGCGATTATTGTGTATTTTTTATTTATAAATTTTTTAATATTCATTTGTTTTTTTGATTAATGTCAGAAATAATTTCACCGTCCGAAAGCCTGATTATTCTATCTGTGAGTTTGGCATATTCATCTTCGTGAGTCACCATTATTATCGTTTGCCCTTCTTTGTGTAAATCTTGAAAAGTTTTAAGTACAACTCCCGCAGTTTCTGTATCTAAGTTTGCTGTGGGCTCATCAGCAAAAATAATCTGAGGGCTGTGACCTATTGCCCGTGCGATACTCACACGCTGTTGTTCTCCTCCAGACAATTGACTTGGTAAGTTATCAAATTTGGCACCAAGGCCAACTTTTATTAACGCGCTACCAGCTTTTTTCATTGCCACAGCCTTAGAATCTCCCATCATTAGAAGTGGCAACATAACATTTTCAATAGCAGAAAGTTCTGGTAAAAGTGCGTAATCCTGGAACACATAACCCAATCTCTCAAGACGAAACTGCGTTCTTTCGCGATTATTTAAACCGAAAATTTCTACACCGTCTATTATAATACTACCCGAATTTGGATAATCTAAAAGTCCAAGCTGATACAAGAGAGTGCTTTTCCCAGAACCAGATCGTCCTGTGACTGCAAGAAATTGACCTTTTGGCACAGTAAAGCTCATTCCCTTTAGCACCACAAGCTCAGAGTCACCACTACTGAAAGATTTTATTAATTTTTCTACTTTAATCATTTTTTTGTTTTTTGTGTAAAATCTTATCGTCCCAATATCGCATCAAGCGTATTCTGTTTTACAACAATTTTTGCCGGTATGTATCCAGCAATAAGTGTCGCAACAAAAAGTATACCCGCCCTTATCAAAGTTCCGCTTAAGGTCGCTACCAAAATCCCATCACTAAAAGGAAAATCGATGGGGTGCGCTCCAATATATGGTTTCAAAAGCAAAAATAAAATCGCTGCACCTATAATCGTACCAGCAAGAGCATAAAAAAGTGACTGTAAAATATATGCAAACTCTATTGCAGTAGAATGTATTCCAATCCCCTTCAAAATCCCAATAAACTTACGGCGCGTAATGGCGTTGATGAAAATAACAATAAAAATTGTGATAGAAGCGACCACCAAACCAATAGAACTCACGGCATTTCCAAGAATAGCGAAAGTATCTTTTATATCTTTCAAAAATTTGGGTATACCCTCTTCAAACGTCTGCACCTTGGCATATTTACCCACACCGCTTGCAAGCATTGCATCACGTGCCACAGCAGGATCGGAGCCCGGCTTTAGTTTTATAGAAATTTCATCAACATTATAATCTGATCTACCAATCAAACTTCGCAGTTGTGTATCTGTCATAAATACTCTTCTACTAATTTCATCAACCTTTGTTTTTAAAATTCCTTTTACAAATACTTCGCGCGTAACTCCATTGATTTTTAAACGCACCTTATCCCCCACCTCTACGTTTCCAAGAGTTGAAAAACCCGGTGACTCAATAGGTAAATATTTTTTAAGCAAATTATGACCCAAAAGAACTTGGTCATAGTCTGTTGAATTTAGATAAGAACCTTCTACTATTAAGTCTTTGATGCCCGTCACGGCATCTTCATCGTTTGGATTTATTCCTGCGATTATTGTACCCACACTATCTATAAGGTCTGTTTCCTTGATGCGAGTTTTGTAATTTGCTTCTACGGTTGCCCCCTCCAAATATCTAGCTGACACTGCATCTGTCCAAGGTAGGCCCTTTGCGACATTTATCACAAACGGACTGTTTTCAATGTAAGTTTTTTCTTTAAGAGTGGAAACGATTACATCACTTAGATATCTACTTTTTACAGCGTCCACAGAACCCTCTATAAGACCCACCAAGATACCACTCACTACAACCAAGTTTAAAAAGGTTAAAGTCATCACAAAAATAATAAGTATGGTCGTCCATTTACTACTATGTTTTATCTGACGAATAGCGAGGAAAAAACCAATCCTCGCAGATATGGTTGCATTTTTTAATCTACTTTTTAAATTCATTCCTACCTATTATTCCACGAAATCAGATATCCTTCAAATTATTAAAAAAAGTTAATCTTGTGGCGTAAATTTTTAAACCAATTCAAAAAAGAAATTCTTACATTATGAATAAATGGAAATTTATGAAGAACTTTCTCAAGAAGGAGTTTTGCTCGCTCGGAGCGCAAAGACAGTACATATAAACCAAGCGCAATAAAAATTACACCCTGTAAAATTGGTAGAAAAAGACCGATGATTCCTATAATTACAAGAAACCCACCTAGTCCATATATTAATCCACTTTTTATTTTAACCTTCATAATTATTTTGTTTCATTTAAACCCTTACAAGTTTGAGCTGGTTTATAACCCGCCTTTTCCGCCAATTCTCGTGAAGCAAAAGTTATTTTATTCTCCGCTGATATCTTTTTTGCACTAGCACAAGACGTGAGATAATAACTTTTTCCATTTTTTGAAGCCACAATTATTTCCTCAACCTTTATAGACGCTGGGGCAACCAAAATGTTACTGATTTTTGCATCAATAACTTGTGGGTTTTCTATTTTAAATGAGCCGAGAATTATGGGTGTTCTTTGATTCCTTTCAGACGACAATCTACCTAGTCCAAACGATGAAATTGCTACAAAAATGAGAATTAAGGCCCAAATTAGGTTTTTGTTGATATGGGGCTTGATTTTTAGGAGATTATCTTTTATACTCATTTAACTAATATTTTAGCAGATAAAAGACGTAAATAACATAGTATGGCAACCAAAAAAGCCGGTGGGTCAACCAAAAACGGCAGAGACTCGAATCCTAAATATCTCGGTGTAAAACTAACTACAGGGCAGATAGCCAAAGCTGGTTCTATTTTAGTGCGCCAAAGAGGTACAGATGTAATTGCTGGTAAAAACGTAAGTATGGGAAAAGACCACACTCTATTTGCCTTAAAAGACGGAATTGTGAAGTTTGCACAAACTCGAAAAACTCATTTTGATAACTCAATCAAAACAAAGAAAATAGTACACGTTGGATAAAAGTCCAAACAAAAACAGCTCTCTCGTGGTTTAAACGAGAGAGCTGTTTTTGTTTTTTCTATTGACCATCTGCACTAACGACCACCAGAAACTGAACACTTTTATCCCCTGCTTTTACAGTAACCTTATGTTCGCCCACCTCT
>CAYTVX010000003.1:7533-18245 GCA_964441885.1 uncultured Candidatus Saccharibacteria bacterium | reverse complement strand
AAACTGAACACTTTTATCCCCTGCTTTTACAGTAACCTTATGTTCGCCCACCTCTTTTATCGGCTTTGGTAAATCAATAAAATCCGCAAGAATGTCTAGACGTGCTTGCGCTTTGAGCGCAGTCACGAGTGCCTCTTTGTGAATACTTGAAAATAGATGCCCCTTTTCACTTGCCTTTTCTGTAAATTCAACACGCGCACTACTAATAGCTTCTAGGTTTTTTGCCAGTAAATCTGCCTGAACCTTTTTAACCTGCACATCACTTGCCTTTAAAAGATCAACATTTTTTAAAGCTGATGCAGTAGCTACCTGTGCCGCTTTTTGCGGAATAAGAAAATTGAGCGCGTATCCATCTGATACATTTTTTACATCATATTTCTGACCAACTTTCGGAACATTTTTTAACAATATAACTTTCATAGTTCTATATTTCTATCACTTCTTAAGTAATAATTCAACTGCCGCTTTCATTTGTGGATCAATACCCTTCTTTACATCGTCAGCAGTCCTCTTTACCTCCACATCGGGCTTTAGACCTCCATCTGAAATAGATTTTCCTTTTGGTGTAAGCCATCTAGCAATAGTAACCTTGAGTGATGTATCGGGCGTAATTTTTACAAGCTCTTGCACAGATCCCTTGCCATATGAGTTGCTACCAACAAGTGTAGCAATACCCTGCTCTTGAAGTGCTCCAGCTAAAATCTCTGAGGCAGATGCAGAACCGCCGTCTATGAGCACTGCCATTTTTAATTTTTCACTAAAAATACTGTAACCCTTGCTTCGATGAACAGTCTCGTCTTTATTGTCACCAAAATTTTCACGCACAACAACTTCTCCTAAAGGCAGAAACCAACTTGCCATATCTATAGAAGCTTCTAAATAACCGCCCGGATTACCACGAAGGTCTAGCACGAGCTTATCTGTTTTTGCCAAAAGAAATTCGCGAAGAGCTTTTCTAAACAAATCAGAAGAGATTGCAGAAAAATTGTACAGCTCTATTACATACACTCCATCTCCCCGCAAATATGATTTAATGGTTGGAATATCAATGGTCGCACGTGTTACGTAAATTTCCATTGGTTCACCAGAACCATTTCTCAAAATAGAAAATCTTACCCTTGTCCCCTCTTTTCCACGAATAAGTTTTACCGCTTCTTCTGAGTTGATGTTGGTTGTGACAACATCATCAATTTTCAAAATTTTATCTCCAGCAAGAATTCCTGCTTTTGCCGCCGGTGTACCTTTTAATGGAGAAATAACAGTGAGAATATCGTCTCTCATTCCTATCTCCATTCCCACACCTTGGAAATTACCATTTATATCATTTTGAAATATTTCAGCATCTGCTGGAGGAAAAAACACTGTGTAAGGATCGCCAAAAGAACTTGCTAGACCTTCTATGGCGCCCCAAACCTTGTCCTGATCAGAAATTTGGGGAGTTGTGGAGCCAGATGCTACGTGTTTTGTATTTAGAACATCCCACGCTTTCCAAAAAGGAGCGAAATCTGTTTTTAAAAAAACTCCTGGATTTTTATTTTCTAAATTGCTACTCGCTTCCACACCAATAGCTTTTTGTTTGCCCGCATTAAAGCCAGCGAAAAAAGAAGCTCCTATAACAAGGAGTGAAATAAATATTGAGATTTGGTATTTGGAGAATAATCTTTTCATTCGTCCACTTCATTATCTCAAAGGAGCTTCTTGTGGTCAAACACTGATTGCATTATAATTATCAGTAAATCTAATAAATTATGATACACAGATATTCTCACAAGGGCGTTACTTGGATTGACATGGATCATCCAGCAGAGTCAGACGTAGACGCAATAATACAAGAATTTAATATAAGTCCGGTCGTTGCAAACGAACTCACCTCACCATCTACCAAACCCAGAGTAGAGCTTCATCATGATTTTATTTATCTTGTACTACACTTCCCCGTTTTTAAACACAGCCACTCAGAAAAAACAGAACAAGAAGTTGATTTTGTGATCGGAAAAGATTTTCTTATCACAGCTCGTTACGACACCGTAGACTCCTTGCACAAATTTGCAAAAAAACTTGAGGTTAGCTCTATTTTAGATAGAGAAAATATTGAATACCCCGTAGGATATATTTTTTATATTATTTTAAAAGAAATTTACCACTCTATTTTTGATGAACTTTCCTATATTGAAAACTGGCTCAAAGATATTGAAACAAAAATCTTTAAAGGCAACGAACGAGAAATGGTTTTTGCACTATCAAATGTAAGCAAAACACTTTTAGATTTTCAAAAAACAACAGACCTACACAAAGAAGTGCTTATCACCCTAGAGATTGCCGGTAAAAGACTTTTTGGCGATCATTTTACTCATTACACCAGAACAGCTCTTGAGGAATACCACAAAATCCAAAATACAATTAAAAATAACAGAGACATCGTTGTTGAATTAAGAGAGACCAACAACTCTCTGCTTGATACAAAACAAAACGAGATTACAAAAATTCTTACAATTTTTGCTTTTATTGCAGTACCACTTTCCCTTATCGCCTCAATTTTTCAAATAGACACTGTGTCACGACCAATAGTGGGCCAGCCAAATGATTTTTGGATACTTATTGGTGGAATCTTTGTTATTGGTTTAGCAATGTTTTCATTCTTTAAATTTAAACGTTGGCTATGATTACGCTTTGGAACACGCTAAGTAAAGAGAAGGAATCTTTTTCTCCATTAAACGGAAAAAATGTGGGAATGTATAACTGTGGTCCGACAGTCTACAATTATGCACACATTGGCAACCTCCGCTCCTATGTATTTGCCGACACACTCAAAAGAGCGCTTTCTTACAATAAATATAAAGTTAACCAAATAATAAATATTACAGACGTTGGACATCTTGTGGGCGACACAGACGAAGGCCAAGACAAAATAGAAGAAGGAGCTAAAAAAGAAAAACGTTCTGCTAAAGAAATTTCAAATTTTTATACGCAAGCCTTTTTTTCTGATTTAAAAAATCTAAACATAGACACAAAAGGTACAAAATTTCCGAAAGCAACCGAACATATCCAAGAACAAATTGATCTCATAAAAACCCTCGAGCAAAAAGGCTTTACATACAAAACTTCTGATGGAATATACTTTGATACTCAAAAATTTAAATCTTATGGAAAGCTGGGAAATATCAATCTCACTCGATTACAGGAAGGTGCACGCGTGACAATAAACTCTCAAAAAAAACATCTTACAGATTTTGCTTTGTGGAAATTTTCACAACCACATGAAAAACGTCAGCAAGAGTGGCCTTCTCCTTGGGGCGTAGGTTTTCCTGGTTGGCACATAGAATGCTCTGCGATGGCAATGAAATACCTGGGAGAAACTTTTGATATTCATACTGGTGGAATAGACCACATACCAGTACACCACAACAACGAAATAGCCCAGTCTGAAAGTGCTACAGGAAAAAAATATGTGCATTTTTGGCTTCACAATGCTTTTGTAAATATCGGTGAAGAAAAAATGGCGAAGTCAGAAGAAAATTTTATTCGACTTTCAAGTATCATAGAAAAAGGAATCAATCCGCTAAGTTATCGATATTGGCTTCTTACCTCACACTACCGCTCACCAATCACTTTTACTTGGGAGCCACTTATGGGTGCAAATACTACGCTAATGAAACTCGCAAGAATATATGGTGACCTACCAAGCTTGGGAAAAATAAATAAAAAATACGCGCTCAAATTTAAAGAGCATATAAACAATGATCTAGACACTCCTGGAGCCATCGCATTAATGTGGGAAATGGTAAAAGATAAAGAAGTTTCTGAAAGAGAAAAGAAAGCAACACTTAATGATTTTGATAAAGTACTTGGTTTAGATTTAAAAAACCTCTCCAAGCTGCTCAAAAAAAATGAAAAAGATATTCCAGCAAAAATCACTAAAATAAACAAGGAGCGTGAAATAGCCCGAAAAAACCAAGATTGGAAACGTGCTGATGAGCTTCGTGAAGAGATATTAAAAGAGGGTTTTGAGCTAAAAGACACCGAAACTGGAGCTGAAATCAAAAAAATCTAAGCTCTTCACAGCTTAACCACAGCTTATGCTGTTTTGCGACTTTTAGCATACTTGGTGGCGTGATACTATGGTGGCAATGAGTGATAATCACCAACCAAAACGTGCAATAAGAATCCCTCCACAAAGCCTTGAGGCAGAGATGGCGCTCCTTGGATCTATTATGCTCCGACCAGAAGCTGTGCATGAAATTATTGATGTCGTAACAAGTGATTCTTTTTATTCTGAACGACATAGAATAATTTTTGACACAATGCTTGAGTTGTTTAGAAAAAATCAACCAATCGACCTCCTATCACTTTCTTCAAGACTTAAAGAAAAAAATACTTTAGACCAAGTGGGTGGAAATAGTTTCTTGACTGAACTTGTACACGTAGTTCCATCTTCCGCAAACATAAAACACTACGGAGACATCGTCCACAAAAAAAGTAAAATGAGAAACCTCATTGATGCCTCTGAATTTATATGCCAGCTTGGATTTGATGAAGCTGAAGACCTTGAAGTGATTTTAGACAAAGCAGACAAAAGAATGCTTGAAGCTACAAATGTATCAAGCGCACATAAGTTTATTGAACTTAAAGACACTCTTGGTGAAGCTTGGGAGCGTCTTGATCGCCTACACAATTCAAAAGGAGAGCTTCGTGGTATACCTACTGGATTTAAAGACTTGGACAGCCTCCTTGCTGGTTTTCAAGAATCAGACCTAATAATCTTGGCAGCTCGACCCTCAATGGGAAAAACCGCGCTCGCTTTGGATATTGCTCGACAAACAGCGATCAATCACAACACACCGGTTGGAATATTTTCTCTTGAAATGAGCTCTCAACAGCTTGTAGATAGAATGCTTTCAGCACAAGCAAATGTAGATGCTTGGAAACTCCGCACAGGACAGCTTACTAGCGAAGAAGATTTTGCATCTATCAGACAGTCACTCGACAAGCTCGCTACCGCGCCTATTTTTATTGATGATCAAGCTGGAAATAACATTTTAAAAATGCGCTCAGTCGCTCGTCGCTTAAAGAGAGAAAAAGGGCTTGGACTTATTGTGGTGGATTATCTACAACTCATGGTACCCACAAATTCCCGTGCTGCAGACAACGTGGTTCAACAAGTTACCGAAATTTCACGCTCACTTAAAAACCTAGCCCGAGAACTAAAGGTGCCAGTATTAGCACTATCACAGCTATCTCGTGCGGTGGAACAGCGTGGTGGTAAACCACGTCTTTCTGATTTGCGAGATTCTGGTTCTATTGAACAAGATGCCGATGTTGTAATGTTTATTCACCGCGAAGATAAATATAAAGACCAAAATGAAAGAACAAACGTTGCCGAAATTTTAATTGAAAAGCACCGCAATGGTCCTACGGGAAAAGTAGATCTATACTTTAACGAAAAAAAGGCAACTTTCCAGACTATTGCTAAAGATAATTTTGGCGGTGCAGATAAAGAATTTTCTGAATTTTAAAAATGAACACACTCCAAAAACTCACCTCCCTATTTTCTGATTTTCCTGGTATCGGCCCAAGACAAGCCAAACGTTTTGTATATTTTTTACTTACCAGAAATCAGAGCTACTTAAATGAAGTTTCTGATTTAATTACAAAAATCAAAAAAGAAATTCAAACTTGCGAATCTTGTTTTAGGTTCTTTTTTAAAAATCATTCTGGATCGGGAGTGTGTGATATATGCTCTGCAAAAAATAGAGACCTAAGCATACTCACTGTTGTTAGTCGAGATGTGGATTTAGAAAATTTTGAAAAAACTGGAGCATACAATGGAAAATATTTTGTACTTGGCGGTTCTGTGCCAATACTCGAAGCCTTACCTGAAAATAAAATACGGATTAAAGAATTAATAAATGCCATAGAAATGCGTATCAATGATGGTTTGAAAGAAATTGTTTTAGCAGTAAACGCAAACCCCGAAGGAGAGAACACCGGAGATTATATTAAAAAAATGCTCGCCCCCCTAGTATCAAAACATGGTCTAAAAATATCTATGCTTGGTCGCGGACTTTCTACTGGTACAGAGCTAGAGTATTCTGACGCAGAAACATTAAAAAATGCTTTGCAAAATAGACAGTAAAAATAGAAATTAAAGAAAGAAGTAGGGGCCGGCGCGTATTCGCGCCGACCCCTAATGCATCATCCTTTTTTATTGTTGTTCCACCCCCTGTTCTGTTGGACCATTGAATGGCAACCTGAGAGAAACTGATTCCTCAATGATTGTGACGATGTGAGACACTTTGAGTCGCTCGTACCGAAGCATCTCTTGGGCAAACTCAATCATCCACACAGACACCACAAAGCCGGTGCGTGTCTGGATATTGAGAAAAAATTCTTCCAAGCCCTCCATTCCAACCTCCGGAAGGTCAGCGGCAAAAGTCATTCTGCCGTAAGAACCCTTGTGCTTATCGACAAAACGCTTTGCTTGCTCTAGGTCCACCCTCATCGTCTCAGACATCTCTACGGCAATCATCATCTGAACCGCCGAAAGCGACCCATTGTCCTCCAAATCTTTCTTAGACAACATTCTTATCATCCTCCATGAAGTTGTACTTTCCCCGGTGCAGGTATTACCCACGTGACAATTCCAGTATTACTTATATCATAAAACACAACAAAAAACCTCCAAGATTTAGGAGGTTTTTTGCTTTATTTTATTGCTTCAATTTTTACCTTAAAAAATGGTTGTCGATGTCCGTTTTTCTTGAAATATTTACTCTTTTGCTTGTATTTTATAACATCAATTTTCTTTGCTCGTCCAGCTTCTGTAAAAGAAGCGATGACAGATGCGCCCTCTATAAAAGGAGTACCGATAGTAGTGTCTTTGCCGTTGTCTACGAGTAAAACCTTATCAAAAGTGATCTTGTCACCCGCTTTAAACTCGCCAGGAAGCTTCTCAATAGTGAGAGTATCCCCCGCTTTTACTTGATATTGTTTACCTCCTGTTTGTATAACTGCAAATTCCATAGTCGTTATATTCTACATAAATGCCTTAAAAATGCAAGAAAACCGCCCTATTCCTCTACCTCCGGCCTTTCGAGCACCAAAGCCTCTACGCCAGCTGCTTGGCCAGTAATCCTAAGTACATCCTTATCCATTTTTTTAAACTCTTTTGAGCTAGCATTAAAGTGATTTATCGTGGTTGCAAGAGAATTACCCATCTTTTGATGATAGTCCTCATAGCTCTTTAGGTGCTTACCCAGGTCGTCCACGCGCTTAATGATATCTTTTGCCGTGTCTTCTATTTGCATCGCTTTTAGACCTTGTAAAACAGTTTGAAGATAAGCCAAAAATGAAGTCGGTGACACAATAATTACTTTATACTTCCCCGCCGCTCGTTGAATGAGATTTTCTGTATCTTCTTTCAATGCACCAATTTTATTTATCAAAAGGTCGTAGTAAATAGCCTCGTGTGGAATAAACATAAAAGCAAAATCCATAGTATTTTCAGCCGGACGAATATATTTTGCTGTTTCAGTAATACGATTTTTTAAATCATTTACAAAAACTTTTTCCAGACGCTCTTTTTCGGCAGGATTTTTTTCTTCAATAATTCTGTTGTAGTTTTCGAGTGAAAATTTTGAGTCAACAGGAATAACTTTATCTTTTACAAAAACTGCCGCATCTACTATTTCTCCATCAGCAAAAGCATACTGCATCTGATACGAGCCTGGCGGAAGCACATTTTTGAGTAAGGTTTCTAGATAATATTCTCCCACTATTCCACGTTGTTTTGGATTTTTTAAAATATCCTGAAGAGATTGGAGCTGATCAGCAAAAGATACCACCTGCTTGTTGGTCTCATCTAGCTTTGTCAGGCTTTGCGTCACCTCACGTATCAATCGTGATGACTCAGAAAATTGATTTCGCATAGACTCATTTACTTGTTTACTACTCTCGCCTATTTTAGAATCTACGGTGCGAGTGAGCTCGTTCATTTGCTGTAACAACAAATTGAAACCAGTATCATTTTTTGATTCTGTTTCTGGCGCGGACTTTGCACGCTTTAGCATAAGCCATATAAAAACAGCATTACCTAAAAGAGCAATGATTACTATAAAAAATAAATTTTCAACAGACATACCAAAAATTATAGCAAATTGTTATACTATTAGCATATGACATTACAACAACAAATTAGAGACGGTATAAAACATGCAATGCTTGCAAAAGACAGCGTACGATTAAATGTTCTTCGTGGACTCATTTCTGCTTTTACAAACGAACTTGTAGCACAAAAAAGAAAACCTCAGGAAGAGCTAAATGATGAGGAAGCAATAAATGTAATAAAAAGAAACGTAAAACAACGCAAAGATTCTATAGAGCAATTTAAGGCTGGCGGACGTGAAGATCTAGTGGCCTCAGAAGAAGCCGAGCTTTCTATTTTACAGACCTTTCTACCAGCAACAATGAGCAAAGAAGCTATACGAGAAATTGCAGAAAAAAAGAAAGCTGAGCTTGGTGTAACCGAC
Source organism: uncultured Candidatus Saccharibacteria bacterium (assembly GCA_964441885.1). Taxonomy (GTDB): domain Bacteria; phylum Patescibacteriota; class Minisyncoccia; order Phycocordibacterales; family CALRHW01; genus SICJ01. The sequence continues at coordinate 9,720 of CAYTVX010000003.1, read as the reverse complement.
AAATCCAAAATGGGTGTTTTTATGGGCGCAGTAATGAAAGAATTGAAGGGGCAAGCCGACGGTGCAGATGTGAAAGAAGTCATAGAGAGTATGTTTGCATAGTTTGACTTTTATATTTTTGTGTGAGAAATTGAAGTCTGAAACAAGTTCCGGGATTACATTGTTTTCCATTACACCACTTACCCACCAGGTAGAAAGGTAACCACCGCCGTGTCACACAATCCAGAAAAATTGGAAGAAGTGCCATACAGTGCAGAAGAGTTTGCCGATCTGGTTGAAACATCTGCCAAGCTTCGAAGAAAGAACAACTGTTCTATGCGAGAAGCTGTCTACGTGGTGTTGCGTCGCCAAAGCAGACTCCACAACAGGCCAGAAGCCTGGCGCAGGACCAACAGAGCCATACTGGCCGTACTTGGCAGACGTGGCGCCGTGAAGACGCAAAAACTCGCTGTCGCAAAGAAAGCGGCGGCGAAAACAGAGGAGGATCTGCACATCCCAACACACCTCGCAGAAGAGGCGAAACCCTTCTTTGCACAAAAAGCAATCACCCCCAAACCCAAGCAAGAAACACCAGACCTTCCACACATGGACAATTTCTTGCGCAAGCCCACGAGCATGTACCGTCATTAGGATGGACATGCTCGTCTCGTTTTATATACATTGACAACACCAACCCGAAGTATAGAATTTAACACTGGAAGCTACAGTGGTACGTGCTGTTGTAGCAAGAAAGTTCCCCTTAAGCTGACGAAGGAATCCAAAAAACCTATGTCAAGCAAGACGCGAAAGTTTGCTGTCGTCAATGTGTTCGGTGTCCTCACCGCTCGCATGTCATCTGAACCCGCCAAAATGAAGGAGATGATGGAGTGGCTCTCTGGTTGTAAGGTCAACCCGAGCCAACTCAAGCAATGGATGGTCCTGATTCAGGCCAACGTGCTACGTCAATGTCCCGAAGGCTTCTGGTCTGCAGAAACGGAACGCAAGATCAAGGAATACGGCTGGCAACCAACGCTCGCAGAGCTGGTCGCCAAGTTTGGTTCCGAGATCGAGCTGAGCCGGTTTCCCGAAGACTGGATTCTCAACCAGAAGCAACCCACCGTGGCGGCAGAAGAACTACAGCAACAGCTGGCCTAAGCAGGCCGAAGCTACAATCGCAAAAACACACGCACCCCAACGAGCCGACAGACTAATCTCTGGACGGCTCGAGAATTTTATACTGCTTGACACCTATACACATTCTGTGTATAGTATTATACAGATAAAAAGCACCTTGTAATCTTGTTGGAAATAGCTGGTTGTGAGTTTTAGGGTAATATTTACGTACAATAGCAGTAAATATTTTCTTAAAACTCGCAACTAGCAATGTGCTGTGTTGTTGTGTACTTCAGAAAACCTCCAGTAAATAGGAGAACTGGACCGCATGGACGCCAAGACGTTTCCCCTTATCGTGGTTTTGAGTGTCACGAGCCAAGAGTGCTTCGTGACGCTCGACGAGGTGCTGCCCCTGGCAAGCCATCTCGAGGGTCGACCGGTGGAGCTCTCCGAGCTCCCCGCTCTGAGCAACCTGCTTCGGCTGAAGCTGCTGAAGCGCTTCTCGGGGGTGAGTGACCCCCACATCTACGCGATGATTCGCAAGATCCGCGCGACGGACAACCTAGAGCAGAAGGACGCCATCACCACCGACCTGGTGGCCTGGATGAGCAAGCACCTGGAGCTGAAGGAGGTGGGCCTGATCCCGATCAGGCCCGACCCTGATCCCATCAACGCACGACACGCACGTCCGCCGGAGGTGACCGTCGAAATCGGCACCTGACCCCCAACAAGATCCCAAAAACGAGCCGACCAACTAATACTTGGCCGGCTCGTGATCTTTTAAATCTTCACATCTGGAGCCTTTCTGCAATCAAACACGGTTGCAGACATTTTTTTATCAACTTCATTGTAAATTGAAATGCAAGAATTAAAATACACGGGATAGAAACTTTTTGGATCAAGTCGTGGCACATCTAACACGAAATAAAATCCTTTATTTTTATTTAGATAATCAAGCTGACCGGTAAATTTAGGATCTACATATAAACGTCTTTTGTATTTCCCTATACTTTGTATTTCATTTCCCCCGTTGTCATTATAAGCAGTCACCATTGAAACACTCGGGTTATTTTTCATAAAATCTACTGCGTTGTG
>CAYTVX010000003.1:4833-7433 GCA_964441885.1 uncultured Candidatus Saccharibacteria bacterium | reverse complement strand
CAGAGTAGCTGACGTAATAACAGTAAGTGGCACAATCAACAATTGCCAATAACGATCTAATGCACCAATAGAAAAATCAAAAAGTATAACGTAAAAAATAAAAGAAAAAGCCAAAAAAAACATAAACAGTCTTAGTTTTGAAAAGTCCTTTCCAGATTTGAACATTGGTACAAGTATGAGTAGTGGAGAAGAATATAGAATTGCCTTCACGCATTGTATAGCAGTTTGAAACCACCCCCGATCACCAAAACCAACCAAAAAATGTTTCCAATAAACAAGAGACTTATCAAGCTGAAAAAAAGGAAAGATAAACTTTATTAAAAACAAAAGAATAGTGAGAAAAACAAGACCTGAAATAAAATATAATCCATATTTTAATAAATCCCTACGTGTAAATAAATTTCTTTTTAACCATAAAAAATCGGCAACAATCGCACCCACAACAAGTAAGAAGCTTACTTTAACTAAAAATCCACCCACGCAAGCCAGTAGTAAAACCGCCCACCATTTCAAATGACTTTTTTGGAAACTAAAATTTACAAAACGAAGTTTAAAATAACCAATTAAAGCTAGAAGAAAAAAGAAAGGCATAATCTCCCCATCTGTATCCACCATCAAAGAAGCCAGAACAGAGAAATAAGAAATAATCCAAATAGCAGAAGCCACGAGTGCCTCACGACGACCAAACAAAAAACGCACAAAATAATATAGGAGTACTAAATTTATTGCACCAAAAAATAATGGCACAAATCTAAAATCTGTATCAAAACCCACCAAATATCCAGCTGTACGATAAATAAACTGCCCCACCGGAGGATGTGGAACAAAACCATCCACAGCTGGATTCACGATTTTGGGCCACTTGTACTCATCCTGATGTAATGGCAAACCCGTACCAGGCAAACGTATCAAAATAAAAAGAAGAACAAATAAAGCGAGGACAATTTTTTCATTTATCCAAACCCATTCTTTTATTTTTTGGATCATAAATAAGTTGTTTTTAATTTCTGCTCTTTCTCAAAACGCTCAATAGCTAACTGAATCAATTTATCAATCAATTTTGTATAAGAAATACCACTCGCCTCCCAAAGCTTTGGGTACATACTAATACTCGTAAAACCCGGAATAGTGTTTATCTCATTTACCACAGCTGTGCCGTCTTTTTTTAAGAAAAAATCTACCCGCCCCATCCCCTCACAAGAAAGAACCTTGAATGTTTTTACCGCAAGCTCCTGAATATTTTTTGCATCTTTTTTTGAAATTTTTGCAGGAATTTCTGTAGTTGCCCCATTTTCACTTATATATTTTGTCTCATAAGAATAAAAATCATCTTTTACCACCACTTCTCCAGGTACAGATGCGATTGGTTTATCATTCCCCAAAACAGAACACTCTATTTCTCTACCATCAACAAATTCTTCTATAATAATTTTATTATCAAATTTAAACGCGTCTGCTACTGCTTTTTTAAATTCTTTTTCATTTCGTACTTTGCTGACACCCACAGAAGATCCCATATTTACGGGCTTTATAAACATCGGCAAGCCAAGCTCTTTTTTTGCTTTTTTAAAATCCATGCGCTGTGTGCCAGACAAAGTAATAAATTTCCCGATAGGAATTCCTGCATCGCGTAAAAGTCTTTTCATAACATCTTTATCCATACCCACAGCAGAACCAAGCACCCCAGCTCCCACAAAAGGTACATTGGCAAGCTTGAGTAATCCCTGCACTGTACCGTCTTCACCAAACGGGCCATGAAGAATGGGAAACACAACATCTATAGATCCACTTGATGCAGATCCACCCGACGTTGAGTTTGCAAGATTTGAAATGACACCGCTTCCCTGTGGCACGAGCGCGACACTTTTACTGTTTGAAAAATTTAATTTGTATAATTTCGGATTTGATTTATTTAAAAATTTCGACAAAGAATCCCCAAGATTCCATTTGCCCGTTTTATCAATACCAATAAGTACCACTTCGTATTTATTTTTATCAATAGCATTTGCAATACTTTCCGCAGAACGCAAAGACACCTCGTGTTCCGCTGATTTACCTCCAAACAACAGTGCGACTTTAATTTTTTTCATGATGCTTTTTATAATTTAATACACTAAGCATACTCCGGTGTTTTAAAATGTCACGTTAATAAGAAACCCCCCGGTAAACAAGAATCAGTGAAGATTCAAGTTTACCGGGGGGGTCAATTCACTCGTTATGCGCCAGCCTGATTTCCACCGGCACGCATGAACCGTTCAGTCTTCCGAGGCCATAATCAACCTCAATCTTGTCGCCGGCACGGAGGCCTTCGAAGAACTTCTTGTTGACGGAGCGTTCAAACTGGTTTCCGTCAATTTTGAAGTAGAGGTGATAGGACTCTGGATGATGGGTGGTTATCGGGATCATGGCATTTCCCGACTTCATGAATATGGTTGTGGTGTAAGCAGGAACAACTTCTTTCACCTCAACCACCGTCACGACTGTTCTTGTGGCAGTAATGCTCTCCGAATTGACGAGATGAAACACACCCAACCCAATCAATCCAACAGCAACAAGTATCACCACTATCTGTAACAGCGACACACGTCGCTCTTCAGGGA
>CAYTVX010000003.1:1363-4733 GCA_964441885.1 uncultured Candidatus Saccharibacteria bacterium | reverse complement strand
GTGACCTTACGGGGAATCGAACCCCGGTTTGAAGCTTGAGAAGCTTCCGTCCTAGCCGCTAGACGATAAGGCCAAACCTATACACAGCGCCAATTATACTGATTTTGGCGTGAAAATCTACCTTTTAAGCCAGTCTTTCTCCTGTCTCACCAAAAGACTTTCTTTGTCCTCTGGGTGGGCCATTATGGCTTCTACCGCCCTTTCCATACGCATAGACTGTGAACCCTTCACAAGTACCACATCACCTTTTTTAAGGGCTTTTTTCAGATACTCACCAGCTTGTACTGAATCCTCAAATTTAAAAATCATTTTCTCTTTCATACCCTCTTCTATAGCACCCTCAGCAAAAAACCTAGCACGTAAACCAACTGTAACAAGAATATTGCATTCTTCTGCTACACGTACTCCCGCACGACGATGTTCTTCGGTAGAATATTTTCCCAGCTCCATCATATCTCCAAGTACGGCTATTTTTCTTTTTCCATTTATAGAAGCGAGGGTGTCTATGGCAGAAGCAAGAGCAACTGGTGAAGAATTATAAGTATCATCCAAAACAACCGTCTTTTTAACACCCTCTAAAACCTTCATACGGCCAGGAGGAGTATCATAGTCAGATAGAGCGTCTGCAAGTTTTACTAAATTTAAATTTTGAGAAAGACCCACAGCAAGCGCAGCAAGGCTGGTATAAATATATTGCTGACCCAAAGAACCATTTATGGTAACGGGGATACTTTTGCCGTCATAATCTAAACGAAATGTAACACCCGTTGGCAACTGCGCGCCGTCTTTTTCTATATAACTAATAGCATAGTTAGAAGCAACCAAATCAGCAGCACCCTTTGCAGAAAAAAGAATGGTACGTGCAGATGTTGTCCCCTTAAAAGCAAGCACATCTTCATCGTCAGCGTTTAAAATCACGACACCGTCTGGCTTTACTGCTTTTATGAGTTTACCCTTTTCCTCCATCACTGCCTCCGGTGAAGAAAAATACTCTACATGCACAGGCACCTTACTGAGACGTGTCATCACCACAACGTCGGGCTTTAGCCAAGAAACTATATAGTCCATATCACCCGGTTTATCCACACCGATCTCAAGAACAAGCCATTTTGGATATCTGTTTGGAAGAAAAATAAGCGCCAAACCTTCTAAAATATTTTTCATCCAGATTACTGGATTACTCCAGCCATTTGCACAACCAAGAATAGTTAGGGGCACCCCTATTTCACTATTAAAACTTTTAGAACTTTTTCTGATGAAATAAAATTTTGAAAGTGCGGTATATATAGCGTCTTTTGTAGAAGTTTTTCCAACACTTCCAGTCACAGCTATTATTTTGGGCTTGTACTTTTTAAGAACAAGCTTGGCTTCCACAAGAATAATGTAAGTTATAATTTTTTTAAAAATTTGTTTTAACATTTTTATTATTTTATCTATCTGGCGGAATTTCGTAATAATTTATAAGATATTTTGTAATATCCATAAAAGGCAACGGCAGTGTCTCTGATGAAAATCTTATACCTTTTGGATAGTAGGTGTAAAGAAAGACAAGAAAACGTGGGTTGTATGCTGGGAAATATCCAAAAAACGAATGAAGGAATCGATCGTCATAATACCCACCACCTTCCTTTTTTGCAATCTGAGCAGTACCAGTTTTTGCCGCTACGCTATAATTTGGAATTTTAATTTTACCCTCAATAATAGAGCCGTCCACAGTCTTTACCAACATTCTAGAAATCATCTCAGATGTTTCTGGTTTTAACACACGCGAGCCTTCAGGAAAAGAAATCTTTTTTGAAATACCCGAATTATATTTTATTTCTGAAACAAGATGCGGTGTAATGAGTGTTCCTCCATTGGCCAAAGCAGATAGGGCGCGCACCGTAGCTACGGGAGATATAGCAATACCTTGACCAAAAGAAGCGGTGGCTGTTTCTATATCACGCGGACTTTTTAAATTTTCTACAAGTCCCGTAGCCTCATTTGGTAAATCAATTCCTGTTTTTTCTCCAAGGCCGAAATTAAACATATATTGTGAAAACTTTTCTTTTCCCATAGTGCTCACGACAAAAGCGGCACCTGTATTGAGAGATTGGTTTAGTACTTCTTGCATATTTATAACTCCTCTTCCCTTTCCATCATAATTTGAAATAGTTTTATTGTTGATTACGATAGAACCCTTGTCGTTGTATGTTGTATTTGGAGTAACGCTACCAGCATCAATGCCCGCAGCCATTGTAAGTGGTTTTATAATAGAGCCCATTTCATAAACATCTTCCACCAAGGGGTTGGAAAAAATAGCTGAGTTTTTTTCTTCTTGAAAAAAATTGGGGTCAAAGCTTGGATACATTGCCATAGCCAATATTTCTCCCGTCTTTGGATCAATAATTATACCTCCAGTAAAATCAGAGGACCATTTTTTATTTATCTCTTCCAATTCATTTTCCAAAAATGCCTCCACAGATGGCTCTATAGTGGTCACAATATCTGCTTCAGATTTTTCACCATGTGAAATACCATCTTTAATATTCAAAAAAACCTCAGTAAAAAAATTTACATAAGATGTAGGACTATTTTTTTTAAGATTGTCTTCATAAAATCTCTCTAATCCATATCGCCCAGCAAGATCATTACCCTTATACGCTACAAGTCCAAGAACGTGTGCAGACATTTTTTCTCCTGGATAAAATCTCCAATTTTCCTTAAAAATATTTAAGCCGGGTATTTTTAAATCCGCGATTTTTTCTCCTGTTTCACTATCAATGTGTTTTGCCACCTCTTCGTATGGATCCCCCACCTTACTCGCACGATTCACAAAAATATTTTCATCAAGTGTCGGCAATAGTGCAGATATTTTTTTAAAAACTTCTTTTGGTTCTTTTATAATTTCTGGATTCACAGCAAGAATAAAACCCGAACGAAGTGTCGCTGCAGATACAAGCTCACCATCTTTCTTTTTAAAACTGATTACCCCGCGATTAAATAACCGAGAGTTTGGTTTTTTGTATTGTCTATCAGCAATTTCTGAATAGGAGTTTGCTTTTACAACCTGTAGCACGTAAAGTCTAAAAACAAGCACAAAAGCAATCAAAAAAATGCACGAAAAAATAATTCTGATTCTCAAAATGTTTGGTCTCATCCTAGTTAGAGCATAACATGCTTACTCTATAGCTTTAAGTGCAACGCGAGTAGCAACAGTGGTTTTTGGAATATAATGTGGATTCTTTATTTCTGTATATCCGAGAGAGTATGCAAGAGCAATATCTATATTGTTACGCTGAGAAATATTTTTAAATTCTAGCTCACTTATGTTTGCACTAAGGCTTGCAATATTTTGCTCAAGATGAGCGCGCTTTGCCACATTAAATAC
>CAYTVX010000003.1:0-1263 GCA_964441885.1 uncultured Candidatus Saccharibacteria bacterium | reverse complement strand
AGCCCCTCGTCTATCAACTTTTTAAAATAATGTTTTACTATTCGGTCTTCTATACTATGAAAAGAAATGACTGCGATGCGACCGTTTGGTTTTAAATGTTCAAAAGCTTTTTCGAGACCGTCGGTCAGCGCTCGCACCTCATCGTTGACTGTCATTCGCAAAGCTTGAAATGTACGTGTCGCTGGATGGATTCTGCCTCGATGATATGCACTTGGTGTCGCCATTTTGATAATCTCTACGAGATCAAAAGTCGTCTCGATCGGCTTTTTCGCTCGATGCTCTACAATCATTCTTGCGATACGACGCGCATATCTTTCCTCGCCGTAGCTTTTTATGATCGTCTCGATATTTTCTTGATCCCAAGTGTTTACGATTTCTCGTGCCGTGAGATCCTCAGGCTTTGGCTCTGCAGAAAATGTCATTAGGAGTGGCTCATTTTTTTGAAATGTAAATCCCCTGCCCGACTCTTGTATTTCCTGAGAGCTTAGTCCGAGATCAAAAAAGATTTTATCTACTTGTGCAAAGCCAAGCTCGGAGAGCACTGTATCTATGTGACGAAAGTTGGAAAGTTTAAAAAAAGTTTTACACTCCATTTTCGCCAACCTTCGTGACGATCGCTCTATGGCTTTTGGATCTGCGTCGATGCCGATGATCGTGACGTCGAGTCCTAGACCACAGACCGCTTCACTATGACCTCCACCGCCTAGTGTTGCATCCACAAAGATATCTCCCTTTTTAAGGTCGAGACCTTCTACTGATTGTTGTAAAAGAACACTCTTGTGAATAATTGGCGCGTTCATATTTTAAAATGCTCCAATCTCACCGAGTTTTTCCGCCATCATATCTGCCTGCTTTTCAATCTTGCTCTTGTATTCCTTCCAATTCTTTTCGTTCCAGATTTCCACTCTGTTGTGGACTCCAGTGAAAACAACTTTATTCTTAAGATCAGCAAAATCTTTAAGAAAATCAGGAATGAGGATTCGGCCGATAGTATCGACGTCTGCTTCGACCGCTCCAGCAAGCATAAAGCGGTTGAATCCTCTAGTGTCCGCTTGTCCCATACCGAGCTCTGAAAGTTTTTGAGAAATTTTTTCCCATTCTTTGAGTGGATATAAAAACAAGCAGTTATCAAGACCGTGGGTAATCACAATTTTTTTGCCGACTTCTTTTCGAAATTTGCTCGGCAGAGAGATTCTATTTTTTTCGTCGACTGTATGTGTGTATTCTCCTAAAAGCATGTGATTTACCACTATCTCCCACTTG
>CAYTVX010000002.1:36662-39792 GCA_964441885.1 uncultured Candidatus Saccharibacteria bacterium | reverse complement strand
GGCATAAAAGACATTTTGGCAAAAACTATTCGCACAGTCGGCAATCCAGAAGAAAGATTTACAGAAGACGGCCTGCGCATCATGCGTACTGTCCGACTTTACGCTGATTTAGGCTTTGAAATAGAGGCGGGGACGGCAGAAGCAATAAAAAAACTGGCTCCAGTGCTGGATAAAATAGCGAAAGAAAGAATACGAGATGAGTTTGTGCGCATCATCATGTCGGATAGACCGGCTCTAGGCATAGAAATGGCTCAAAAGCTGGGTATTTTGCGATATATTGTGCCAGAGCTAGAGCAAGGTCTCGGCGTAACACAAAATCAAGCACACGCTTTTGACGTCTGGACTCATCTCATGAAAACTCTCCAGCATGCCGCAGACAAAAAATGGCCTTTACACATACGGCTTGCCGCGCTTTTCCACGACATTGGCAAACCAAAAACTCGCCGAACAGACGGAAAAAAGGGCGATGTCACTTTTTACGGACATGAAGTCGTTGGTGCGCGAATGACAGAAAAAATAATGCGCGACTTGCGCTTTCCAAAAGATTTGAGCGAAAATGTCGTGCGACTCGTGCGTTGGCATATGTTTTTTTCCGACACAGAGCAGATCACGCTCTCTGCAGTGCGCCGACTCATTAGCAAAGTGGGCAAGGACAACGTCTGGGATCTCATGAACGTGCGCATCTGCGATCGCATCGGCACAGGCCGACCAAAAGAAAATCCATACCGCCTACGCAAATACAAATCAATGGTAGAAGAGGTGATGCGCGACCCAGTCTCAGTGGGTATGCTTGCTATAGATGGAAAGGGGGTAATGGAAGTGGCGGGCATACCAGCCGGACCTAAAATCGGGCACATTTTGCATGCTCTTTTGGAAGAGGTGCTTGAGGACCCGAAACTAAACACTAAAGAATATTTAGGTGAAAAAGCTATAAAGCTAGGCGCGCTTTCAGAAAAAGAGCTTGCAGATATAGGCAAAAAGGGCAGGGAAAAGAAAGAAGAAGAGGATGAAAAGGGACTAAAAGAAATCCGCGACAAGTATCATGTGGAATAAAAACCACAAAAAACTTTTCAAACCATTAAAAAACCGCGCTCACATTGAACGCTAGCCTCGTGCATGCGTGCGTTGTGAAATCGCGGTTGTGAAAGAGTCCGCCCAGTATCTAATGATCGTGGTCAATATCCCAATGTGGAGGTGTGGATATATATTCCTTTGCATCATCAAACCCAGACGATCTTCCGGAGGTGGCCTACCTCAGAAGGTACAAAGGGGGATTAGTCCTATTAGTGTCTTTTAGATTCCTCCCCGATCTGCAAAAAGTATAGCACGTATCAAAGACATTAAAAGACATCCACTGTGGATAACCTGTCCTTTATAAAAGACATCTTGATTCTTAGCAAAAAACAGCTCAACTAAGCCTTTAAATATAAAACAATTGGACAATGATCTGATCCATTTACATTGTTCAACATCTCCATTGATTGCACTTTTGGTAAAAATTCTTCAGCAACAAAAAAATAATCTATGCGCCAACCAACATTTCTTTCACGTGCAAATGTTTTTTGATCCCAATAACTATAAGCGTCTTTTTTATTCGGATACAGATATCTAAAGACGTCAACGTAACCGTGCGCGACCACCTTATCCATCCATGCACGCTCGATAGGGAGGAAGCCAGTATTTTTTTCATTTGCTTTTGGGCGGGCGAGATCTATTTCATTGTGCGCAGTGTTTACATCTCCACAAAAAATCACATTTTCACCAGCTTTTCGCAAACGCTCTATATATTTCAAAAATTCTTTGTAAAAATCGAGTTTGTAGGCAAGTCGCTCTGGTCCACCACCGCCATTAGGAAAATACACATTTATCAATACGAAATCATCAAAATACGCCGCTACTAGACGACCTTCGTTGTCTAGCACTGGCACGTCCATGACGTATTCCACCTTTTTTGGCTTTACTTTGCTGTATATGGCAACACCACTGTAGCCCTTTTTCTCTTTTGGAAAATCAAAAAATGAATGGTAGCCGTGCGGTGCAAGCATCTCAGGCGTGAGCTGATCTGGGTTTGCCTTTGTCTCCTGCAAGCAAAAAATGTCGGCGGATTCATTGACCAGCCAATCAAACTGACCTTTTTTCTGCAAAGCTCGTATTCCGTTGACGTTCCAAGATATGATTTTCATGATTTTTAAATTTTTTAGCCTTTTTTATTATGAAACTTTTTGTGCACCTCGCGGAGCTGTTTGTCAGTCACGTGGGTATAGATTTGGGTCGTACCGATGTTGGCATGACCGAGAAGCATTTGCACAGAGCGCAAGTCGGCGCCGTTTTGTAGCAAGTCAGTCGCAAAACTATGCCGTATCACGTGCGGAGTAACTTTTTTCGTAATGCCAGCCTTGATAGCGTAGTGTTTTACAAGGCGCTCTATTGAGCGGGGAGTTATCGAGAGATTTTCCGCGTTTTTGGCGTTTTTGCCGAGCTGAATAAACATAGCGTCGTCCATATCTTTGCGTTTTGCTAGGTATTTTTTGAGCGCAGACTTGGCATCGTCAGACAAAAAAACGACGCGTACCTTTTCACCTTTTCCTCGTATAGAAAACTCATCAGAGCCTAGATCTAGGTCTCGAGTGAGGGAACAGAGCTCGGACACGCGCAGGCCTGTAGAAAAAAGTAGTGCGAGAATGGCTTTGTCGCGCAGAGCTTGGACCTCGTCGCCAGCCGGAGCGTTCATTAGCCTGTCGAGCTCGGTGCGAGAAATGAGATCTATAGAGCGCTCGGCCACTTTTGCCAGCTCTATCTGGTCTGGATGGAGAGATGGCACGCGGCGTCTAGCGAGGTATTTGAGAAAAGAGCGCAATGCGATGAGGTAGTAGTTTTGAGTGCGCTTTTTTAGACTCTCGGATGCGCCCTGTAGGCCGGGCTGTTTTTTGCCGGACTTTTGGCGGTTGAGCCAGAGGCGATACTCGCGCAAGACAGTGTCTGTGATGTCTGAAGGCTTTTTTACCTTTGAAAAATCAAAAAAACGTTCTAAATAGTGGTCATAGTTGGCGACGGTCTTGAGACTTCGGCCCTTTTCAATCTCTATGTACTCCAGAAACTCGCGCTTTAATTGTGAAATGGGGGTGGTCAT
>CAYTVX010000002.1:0-36562 GCA_964441885.1 uncultured Candidatus Saccharibacteria bacterium | reverse complement strand
CTTGCAAAAATAGGGCATTTATGATAATTTAGACCCACAATGCTTACAAAGACAAAGAAACAAAAAGTCATCACTGACACAAAAATCCACGATACAGACACTGGTTCACCAGAGGTGCAGATAGGCCTTTTGACCAAGAAAATCGAGGCTTTGGCTCTACATTTAAAGAAAAACACAAAAGATACTCATTCTCGACGTGGACTTCTACAAATGGTAGCCGACAGACAGACTCAGATGAAGTATCTTCAGAAAAAGAGCGTCAAGCGTTTCAACGCTCTCATGAAGAAGCTTGAGATGAAGAAAAAGGCTTAAAGTTTTTGAAAAAGCGACCAAATGGTTGCTTTTTCGTTCTTTGAAATCATTTTTATAAGCGTACGGTTTTATTTTAATAAGAGTTTTTAATTTTTAATATTCATGACAGTAATCAAACACAAAAATCAAAGAGTTGGTATTTTTATAGACACACAAAATCTATATCACAGTGCGAAAAATTTATATAAAGCGAGAGTTAATTTTGGACAAGTAGTAAAAGATGCGCTTGCTGGCCGACAGCTCATACGCGCGGTCGCATACGTAATCACGACAGAGAGCGGGGAAGAGAAAAGCTTTTTTGAGGCGCTCGGAAAAGTTGGAATCGAAACAAAAACAAAAAATCTGCAGATTTTTTCTGGCGGAGCAAAAAAAGCCGACTGGGACGTGGGTCTAGCAGTCGACGCAATACAGCTCGCACCAAAACTCGACACAGTTATTATCGTTTCTGGCGACGGAGATTTTATTCCGCTACTTGAATACTTAAGAATCAACGAAGGATGTCAGGTAGAAGTGGTAGCTTTTGGAAAATCATCTTCATCAAAACTCATAGAAGTTGCTGATGATTTTATTGATCTCGACGAAAACCCAAGAAAATACTTAATAAACTTTGGCAGAGCTCCATCAAGAAATAATCCATCTACACAAGTTTAAGTTTTTTCACTATAAAAAAATCTTAGATAGCGAAGACATCGCGTGCAATTTCCGTTATAATTATTAAAAACATGGAACCAGAAGTACCACAAAGTGCGACTGATGCACAAAAAAAAGCTGAAGCGGATACTCTCGTCAAACCACTTCGCACATACGAACGCGACATCGCCGAAATGATTCGTTTACACCAAACATCGGCCGTAAGTGTAAATCTTGCACAACAAAGAAAAAAAGAAGTTGAGATAAAAAAAGTAGAACCACTAAAAAATGTTTTTGAAAAAACTACCCCAGTAAAATCGGTACCAATACCAATCAAAGAGAAGGTAATTTCTTTTGCAAATATATCACCAGACAAAGAAGAGGGGGTAACGAAACGATTTGCTCGCAACACACTTTTTGGAATTTTTGGCATCGTGCTTGTCTCTATTGGTGTCGGAGTTTTTGCCCTAGTATATTTTCTCAATCAGAAACCAAAATCAACACCAATAGCACAACGTCTCATAAACACTTTCATTCCGGTTGATCAGGAAAAAGAATTAAATATCGATAATTTAAATTCAATAAAACTTGTTGCGAACTTTTCAGAACTCACAAACAGTGACTATCCAAAAGATTCTATAACGTACGTAAAAATACTCGCACAAAACGCAACATCTTCTGTCGCAGAAGCTGATGCATATACTTTTTTTGAAGCACTTGCACCAAATATTCCACCATCACTTACAAGAGCATTCGATAAAAAAATGTTTGCTGGAATATATACATCAGAAAAAAAACATCCGGTTTTTATCATACAAATAGATGCTTTTGACAAAGCATTTGAAGGAATGCTTTTGTGGGAAAAAAATCTATACTCAGATTTGGGAATGATATTTCGCACACAAAACACAACCGACCAAACACTTGCGGGAATACCTTTGTTGAATTTTGAAGACCTGATAGTACAAAACAAAGACGCTCGAATACTACGAGACAACCAAGGTGAAACAATAATGCTGTATTCCTTTATTGACTCAAAAACTCTTTTCATTGTTGACAATCAAGACACATTCAAGGAAATCCTAAATAGATTTTCTACTTCAAAATTAATACGCTAGCATCAAACTCGCCTTGGTTGCCATAGACAAATATTCTGTTATCATTTTAAATATGACAGATATAAACACAACGCATTTTAAAGCAGAATTAGAAAAAGAATTGGCGCTGGTTGAAAGCGAATTAAAAACAGTGGGAGTACACAACCCAGAAAATATTAGCGACTGGGAAGCCACACCGCCACCAACCACAGATGTGCTCGGGGGAGATGAAAATGAAGCGGCAGATCGTCTAGAAACATACGAAGAAAATGCTGGGATTCTAAAACAGCTGGAAATAAGATACAACGAGATACGAGCGGCGCTAAAAAAAATTGAAAGCGGTACATATGGTATATGCGAGGTTAGTGGGGAACCAATAGAAAAAGAAAGACTGGAAGCAAACCCCGCGGCAGCAACCTGCATGAAACATATGAAGTAACACATTTTTGTTTAAAACTTTAGAATTTCTTTAGAATTCCTTTATCCCCGATATGCTTCAATACCTGCATTAGCCACGGGTTTCAATGTCATATGGGTTTCTCAAAACTTCACAGCGCACAAACAACACTACTTAAGGCACATATCATAGACATAGAAGTAGATATATCAAACGGCCTTCATTCATTTACAATAGTTGGCTTACCAGATAAAGCTGTAGAAGAATCCCGCGATCGTGTGTCTGCGGCTATAAAAAATTCAGGGTTTAAATCACCCAAACAAAAAAATCAAAAAGTAATAATATCACTAGCGCCAGCCGACTTAAAAAAAGAGGGGCCAACTTTTGATTTACCAATTGCTCTAGCATATCTTTTGGCATCAAAAGAGATGTCTTTTGATCCTGCAAGAAAAATTTTTCTTGGAGAACTTTCCCTAGATGGTGAAGTGCGCGCAATGACAGGAATACTGCCGTTGGTAGAAGAGGCAAAAAAAATGGGTTTTACAGAAGTTTTTGTTCCACACAAAAACAGAGAAGAAGCAGCGCTCATAGAAGGTATAAATATTTTTGGTATAAAAAAATTACAGGACATTATTGCACACCTTAATACAAATAAAAAAAATCCCACACAAAAATCATTAACACCAGAACCAGCAACAAAAATAATTTATGAAAAATATAAAAGCGAATACGATTTTGAAGACATCCGCGGACAAGAAGGGGCAAAGCGTGGATTAGAAATAGCAGCGGCTGGTGGACATAGTCTCGCTATGTGCGGTCCACCAGGTACAGGAAAAACAATGTTAGCAAAAGCCTTTTGTCATCTACTCCCAGAAATGTCTTTCGAAGAAATACTTGAAGTAACAGCGATTCATTCTGTTGCGGGAACACTTCAAGACACATTGGTGACAGCCGCACCTTTTCGTGCACCACATCACACGGCTTCATATTCATCTCTCGTGGGTGGAGGTAGCATACCCAAGCCCGGAGAAGTAACGCTGGCACATCGCGGGGTTCTTTTTCTAGATGAGTTTCCAGAGTTTGATAGAAGAGTAATAGATTCTTTGCGACAACCACTTGAAGAAAAAGTTATCACTGTCTCACGTGCACGTGGCACAGCACATTTCCCAGCAAACTTTATTTTAATTGCCGCAATGAATCCTTGCCCATGCGGATACTTTGGTGTAAAAAATAAAGAGTGTGTTTGTTCACCCATAAACATTTCCAACTACCGCAGAAAAATTTCTGGTCCAATCGTAGACAGAATAGATCTGTGGATTAATGTTGAAATGGTTGAACATCAAACACTTGGAAAAAATAACACGGGAGAAAATTCAATAGACATAAAAAAACGCGTTGCAAACGCGCGCAAAATTCAGAAAGAAAGATTTGAAAAGTATAAAATAAAGATAAACACAAATGCACAGTTACAAAATAAAAAACTTTTAGAAATAGCTCCGCTTTCAAAAGAGGTGGGCGAGTTTTTAAACATATCAGCAGAAAAATTGGAAATATCTGCGCGGGGATATCACCGTGTGTGGAAAGTGGCACGTACCATAGCAGACCTAGATAAATCAAAAGAGATAGAAATAAAGCATATGCTTGAAGCATTGCAATACCGACCAAAGAAAATATGAAAACTAGAAAGGATTTTTTGCTCCTCTAATTTCAAAATGTACGTGTGGACCAGTTGATTTTCCAGTAGATCCAAGGTTACCAATCATCTGACCTTTTTCTACATGCATTCCAGCATAAACAATAGTTTTTGACATGTGGGCATAGAGAGTTTGTGTACCATTATCGTGTGCGATAACAACATACACACCATATCCTCCATTCCATCCAGAACTTTTACTTACAATAACCGTTCCAGAAGCAGATGCCATAAGTGGTGTGCCGAGTGGTGCAGCAAGATCAACTCCATTATATCCATGAATACCCTGTGTCTTTTTATAACTTGCAAGCGGACTTGAATAATACCCAGCTGGAACAGATCTTATGGGCAAAGGATTTCTAGGGGCACCATAAGAAGAAGCTGGCACAGTTTTTGAATACACACCTGTAGATGGTGCGTGAATCGTTGTAATTTCTCCGTCTGGTACGATAATCACGTCACCCACAGCAAGCTTGGAGCTTACAGACAAATCGTTGAATTGTCGTATTTCGTCTATATCACTCTTATATTTTTTAGCAATACTCTCAACAGTGTCACCAGACTTTACAATGTGCTGTACACCAGAAATAGGAAGAATAACAAGTGTTTGTCCTTCTGAAATAACACCACCGGATAGATTGTTGCCCCACACAATAGTATTTGTAGAGACCCCAAACATCTTTGCAATCTGTGAAAGAGAGTCTCCCTGTCTTACAACATACAAACTAATCTGACCAGACAACATATGATTATCACTGCCGATATCTCCGTTTGCATTAAGTTCTGCCACAATAGCGTTGTCTTCTATAGTCACATCACCACCTCCTATAGAAAGGTTTGGACTAAGGGGGGCCTCAAGAAGAGGCATCGTCTGAGAATTACGGCCATATTTATGCGATGAAAACTCCTCAGAATTACCACCAAAAATGACTGAGAAAGTATTAAAAAAGCCGGCATTTACAGTCGGCGGGGTCACAAAATAAAATAGGACCAATACGATTTGTGTGAAAACAAATCCCGTTAAAAGCACTTTTATGGCCTTATATCTAGCTTTTTTTCCGTTATCGGCAGAAAAGTGAGATATAAGTTGTTTGAACTGGTGTAAAATAAGCCTAAGATTAATGATAATTTCGTCCTGAAGTGGTAAAATGGCTCTGTTGAGCCATTTGTTTGTATCGGCCATTCATTCTGGGTATCCAATTATTATACTAACAGCACCTTTCTCGTCAACCCACATGTGAACAGCCTGTGGACACTGCTTGCCGTGCTATAGTAGATTTCTAATGACAGAAAACTCCGTAAAAAAAACATATTTGGAAAATTTAAACGATCAACAACTTGAAGCTGTGACTACAATAAGTGGGCCAGTACTCATAGTTGCGGGTGCTGGAGCAGGAAAAACCAAAACCATCACACACAGAATAATCCATCTAATAAAACAGGGGGTGAGACCAACAGAAATACTAGCCATAACATTTACCAATAAAGCAGCGCGAGAAATGCGAGAAAGAATCGCTCATTTCGTAGCAGACGATTCAGAAATACAAGCAATTACATCAAAATCTGGATTACCATTTTTAAGCACATTCCATTCGCTTGGAGTTTTCCTCTTAAAAGAATACGGTGGGCATATTGGATTATCAAGATATTTCACTATTTTTGACAAAAATGAAGCAAAGAAGGCAATAAAAGAGGCCACAACCCTAGCTGGATATGACAACAAGCAATTTGACCCAGCAAAAATAGGTGGTGCCATATCTAAAGCAAAGGGTGAGGGTATAACCGTATCAAACTACAAAGAGAGTGTGGGGAACCAGTTTTTTCCTAAAGTAGTATCTGCTGTCTGGGAAAAATATGAGGAAATGCTAAAAAAAGAAAATGCCCTAGACTTTGACGATCTACTTTTAAAAACAGTTGTCTTGCTGGAAAAATTTGAGGACGTTTTAAAAGATTGCCAAAAACGCTTCCAATATATTCATATAGATGAGTACCAAGACACAAACCGTGTACAAGACCGAATCGCAGAACTAATTTCTATGAATCACAGAAATATCTGCGTGGTGGGTGACACCGATCAAAATATTTATAGTTGGCGAGGAGCAAATATACAAAACATGCTCAATTTTGAAAAAAAATATCCTGATGTAAAAATTATTAGACTTGAAGAAAATTACCGTTCAACAAAAACAATTTTGTCAGTAGCAAACGCAATTATACAAAAAAATAAATACCGTATTGAAAAAAGTTTATTTACCAATAATGCGGTTGGCGAGAGGGTTGTGATGATATCCAATTATGACGAAACACAGGAAGCATACACAGTGGCTGGGAAAATACGTAGTTTTATTGAAGCGGGGATAAATGCAAATGAGATAGCGGTGCTTTATCGCGCCAACTTTCAGTCTAGAATTCTTGAAGAAGCGTGTGTTGCCCTCAGTGTGCCATACCAAATGATTGGTACGAAATTTTTTGAAAGAAAAGAAATCAAAGATACACTTTCATTTATTCGTGCAGCACTCAACCCAGCTAGCACCTCTGATATAAGACGTATTATAAACGTACCGGCGCGCGGAATTGGAAAGGTAACACTAGACAAAATCTTGGAAGGAAAAGAAGAGACTCTCTCGGCACAAGCAAAAAAGAAGGTTGAAGAATTTCGAACGGTTCTTGCGCGCATAAAAGAATCCTCTTTAAAATTAAATCCTTCAGACCTAATTAAATTTACAATTCGTGAATCTGGCATTGAGCGTGAATTGGAAAAGGGTGGAGATGAAGATACAGAACGCCTAGAAAATATCAAAGAACTAGTAACCCTTGCTGTTACCTATGATCAATACGGAGCAGAAGAAGGAATAGACCGACTACTTACAGACGCAGCTCTCTCAACAGACGAAGAAACAGATGGCACAGAAGAAAAATCTATTAAGCTTATGACGGTGCACGCAGCAAAAGGTCTTGAGTTTGATTATGTTTTTATCACAGGCCTAGAAGAAGATTTATTTCCGCATAAAAAATATGATGCGGAAATGAAAGCCGAAGACGCCGAAGAAGAGAGGAGATTGTTTTATGTGGCGATTACTCGCGCAAGAAAAAGACTTTACTTATCATATGCACAAACTAGAATGATTTTTGGCTCACGACAAGTAAATATACCTTCTGAATTTATTTTTGATATTGAAGATAAATATATGGAGCGCGAAGATGGAACTGCAGATCTTGCTCCCAAAAAACCACTTTTTAGAATAGACTTCTAAATATAAGTAAAACAACATGAGACCAAAAAAATCCCTCGGGCAAAATTTTCTTAAATCAAAACGGGCACTTGCACTTATTGCCGATGTCGCACAAATAGAACCAACAGACACTGTACTTGAAATAGGTCCTGGTAAGGGCGCATTAACAGCAAAACTCTTAGAAAAAGTGGGCAGACTAATCGCGGTTGAAAAAGACGACCTACTAGTACCTTACCTGGAAAACCTTTTCGCAAAAGAAATATCTTTGGGGAAATTTCACCTTATCCACGCAGATATTTTAGAGACCAGTGTAGAAAAAATAAGCCTTCCAACAAAATATAAACTAGTCGCAAATATTCCGTATTACATTACCGGTGCGCTTCTTCGAATGTTTCTTTCAGAAAAAACACCTCCAACACTAATGGTACTTATGCTTCAAAAAGAAGTGGCGAAACGCATAGTAGCTCGCGACAAAAAAGAAAGTCTGCTGTCACTTTCTGTAAAAGCATACGGAACGCCTAAATACATAGAAACCGTAAAAGCCATGCACTTTACACCAAAACCAAATGTAGATTCAGCAATTTTACTTATAGAAAATATTTCAAAAAACTTTTTTAATAAATTTACAGAAGAAAAATTTTTCTCAGTAATTAAAGCTGGTTTTGCACACAAAAGAAAAATGCTTGTTAGAAATCTTGAAAGTGAATTTGAAAAGAAAAAAATCTCCGAAACTTTTTCTATTTGCAATATTGATCCAAAGGCAAGAGCGGAAGATATTACAATAGAAGAGTGGGGATGCTTAGCGGAAAAACTATAAAATCCCAACCAACTAAGAGGTGCCGACCATATACATAATTCCTTGTGCTGGCACCTGTGCTGCACAATACCCCTTATCATAATTTCCACAGCCCACTGGAGTGCCAGTGTGCAAGCCCAAAAGCCAAGTACCTGGAGTAATAATATTGCCGTTTGGGAAAAGTGTGGTAGTGGGTGTATAAAGAAATGATCCGCCAACAGGAGGGCCCACCTGAATCAAAAAGCCTGGGATTGGACACTGACACCTCTGTACAAACAAAATTTCTCCACCAAAAGGAACAAACGCTCCAGCTTTTTTATAGACAAAAATAATTACAATAACAGTGACAACAATTAAAAATAAGATAATGATTTTTCTTTTCATTTTTTAAATATTATTTCAAAGTAATTATACCTGGTTTGTTTTTTTCACTAACCCCATGAATGTTTACAACGTAAAGGAAAACCTTGAATTCAAAAGAGCTGTCTTGAAATAAAGTTTCAAATTCAGGTAAATTATCTGGAGCCTTCAAATGAAACTTTATTGTCTTGCCGTCTGAAGAGGGGAGGTTGGTAAAAACACCCAAAGTAGAACGCACAGTGTTTCCGTTTGTAGTAAAATTTTCTCCTGTAATTATAACCTCATCTCCTAAAGATGGTTCGGCGGGAGAAACAGATAAAATCTTTGGGGGCATATTTACCGCATCTTCTGTGACCACAAAATATGCATTGCTTTGACTTGTGCCCTTTGTATTACCAACTTCTACATCATATATTCCAGCTGGGATAGAATCGGGAATGGTAAATTTAATTTTGTTACTATTTACAGAAGCCACACCAGAAACGGTATGAGAACCGAAAATTATCCTATTGTTGATTGGTAAAAAACCGGTTCCTGTAAAATCAATTTCACTACCAACCTTGCCCGCGCTAGAAGAAATAAACGCAAGACGTACTTTGTCATTATCCTTATCAGTAAAAAGATTAAACTGTGTCACATCACTGAGATCCTGAGTTGACCTCTGTGTGTGGGTGGCACTCATTCTACCTGCGTGTGTTGGCGTGCCTGTGTTTGTTGTATTTGTTGTACTTTCTGTCTGTGGAGCAGAAATTTCATTAAGTTTTGCTCGAGTAAGACCGTCTACCAAACCATTGGCAGAAAAAGATCCCTGTGGCACTAAAATTTCAGAAGCGTGCTCATTCTGAAACTTTATTACACCGGCCTGTGTAGCTGGACCAAAATAATTTGTTTCATTTCCCGCAGAACCCGGACCACTCATAGCCACAAAAGTACTCTCATTTTTATTTAAAAACTTCTGAAGCTCATATACATCTGTGCCAGTATCACCTGGAGCAAGATCACGAGTAAACAAAAAAGGAGAAGCAACGGCACTAGAAGCAAAACTGCAAATGAAAACTGCCACGATACAAATAAAAAGAAGTTTGAGGTGTCTATACATGCGTTCATTGTATTGTAAAAAACACACTCTCACAACACAACAAATACTGTATGATTATATAGATGAGAAAGCTAGAAACTTACAAAACCTTTATTCTTCCAATCATCTCTGGGCTTTTACTGTCCTTAACTCTAGCCCCGTGGAATATCCGTACTTTGGTTTGGATTAGTTTTGTGCCATTTTTTTTGTTTATTTTTAAAAAAAACATCTCTACCAAAGAAAAGCTTAAGGGAGCATTCTTAACTGGTTTTATATATTTTCTTACTGTTTTATGGCCACTCGTCTCACTTGATGCATGGTGGTGGATTCCACCAAACACCTGGATTTGGGAATACCGAGTCTTTTTGTGGACACTATGCATTGTAATTTTGGCTATTTACCTAACGATTACAACGTTTGTACTCTTTACCTTATCATTTTTGTTTTTGGAACAAAAAAAATGGAGTGACTTTTTTATTTTTCCTATTATTTGGGCAAGCATAGAGACAATACGCACATATTCTGTATTCGGATTAGGGTGGGGAAATATTGGATATAATTTATATAACACAGCACACATAGCCTACCTTTCTTACTGGATTAATATTTCTGGTTTAGCTTTTTTTATAATTTATATAAATTTATCAATTTCTTACGTTATACAAACATACATCTCTACAAAAAAAATAAACTACAAAATTTTAATCAGCGCGGTTTCTGTTTTTTTAATTGTTCTAGTTGGTGGATATTTTACAATCAAAAACTATATACCACCAAAAGAAAGAAAAAGTGTTGCACTAATATCTATAAATAAAAAAACAGAACACATAAACACACCTGAAATATACGCAAATATTTTTAAACTAACCAAAGAGGCCGCGGAGAAAAAAAATAATATCGTCGTTTTACCAGAAAATACATTTCCACTTTTTGTATTAGACGAAAAAACAAAAAAACCAGACGGCTACAACATTCCGCAAGGGAAAATAGCAGAAATGTTTGATGAATTAATTAAAATTTCTTCTGATTACAATGCCACGTCTTTTATCATCGGAATGCACACACAAACGAACGAGAAAAACTACAACTCACTTGTAGTACTAGAGGGGGGCAAAATTGTAGACATATATCACAAACGCCGACCACTTCCTCTATCAGAAAGTGTGCCCAGTTTTCTGCAAAGTAAGCACTCTGAAATAATCACAAAAGGAAATGCTGACAAAAAAACCGTATTCACTTCTGGAATTGAAACAATACCGCTTATTTGCTCGGAAATAATTTCTACTGATCTAGGAAAAAATAAACAAAAAACAATTATAAATATTTCAAATGATAGTGTCTTTGCAAACAATAGGGGAGAAAAATACAATCAGTCTATCGCCAGAATGCGTGCAATAGAAAACAGATCTTTTGTTATACGTTCAGAAAAAAAAGGAACTTCTTTGGTTATCAATCCGTTTGGAAAAATCATAACTCCGCTAGAAGAAACAGACATTTTATACAGCCAAATTAACACCGACACCTCAAAATTCTGATATAATAAAGGTGAAAATTTCAACACCTTAAACATGAAAATGCCAGGAAAAAAAATCTTACTAATACTTGTGGCCTGCATTATTGCTGTTGGTGGAATTTACCTTTCCTCTAAACACCCAGCAACACAAACATATACAGCAAAAATAAAAGCGTCGCCACAAGTTTTGGTTAGTGATGCCATAAAAGCTGATGCAGACAAAGATACTGATGGAGACGGCCTAAAAGACTGGGAAGAAATTCTCTGGAAAATGAATCCACTTTCTGGTGACACAGACAAAGACGGTGTATCTGATGTAAAAGAGGTTGAGCTACAAAAAATCTCTAAAAACAGCGAGGTTATATACAAAAACACTCAAAAAACCGCCACAAAAATTACAGAAAATCTAACGCAAACAGACACATTTGCTAGAGATTTTTTTACTACTTATGCAGAGTACAAAAAATCTGGGGTGCCAATAATTGGAAACACTGAGCAACAGCAACAAATCGTAAACAGTATCCTAAACAAGAGCGCAATAGAAGATAAAATCAAACAATTTACACTTGCCAATATCAAAATAAACGACAATGATTCAGAAGAAAGTATCAAACAATACGGCAATACACTCGGTACAATACTTATAAATAATTCCCCAAAAAAAGAAGAACTTGAAAATGAGTTTGTTATTTTCTCTAAAGCAATCCAAAATCAAAATGCAAAAGAGTTAGAAAAATTGGATATTATTATAAAAAGCTACAAAAATATTATCACTGAATTTTCTACTGTAGCGGTTCCAAAAAGTGCAGCACAAACTCATTTAAATCTACTGAACACACTAAACGCGGTTCTTGCCTCCGACCAGGGTATGAGAATATATTTTGACGATCCAATTGGCGGACTAAGTGGCTATGTTTATTATAAAAAGAGAGTGGGGGATCTACACAAAGCATTAGCAGACACAGTCTCATACTTTAACGAAAAAAACGTAGTATTTGGGGAAGAAGAAGGTGGTTTTGTACTGGTGCATAGTATATAATTTTAGAATATATACATGGTTATTACACTTTTTAGATTTTTCAAGAAAAAAATATTTTCGTCTGCTTTATTTATAGTATTTTCTATTGCCAGTTTATCCTTTTTCTCCATAGCTCACGCCCAAATCGCTGTGCCAGTAATAGAAACAGCGGGATCACCCCTTCTACTGAGCACACAGGAAATTGAATTCCTGGCAGCAGACATATCTGCCAATACCTTTGATACTGCCTACAACACAAACCTCATCACATTAAAAGAGGTGGGGCCAGCTGGAGTTCCGGGTACTGGTCTAGATTCTATTGCCAAGGGCGCTACTCAAATCATCATAAAGCAATTTACGGGCTCTTTAATAAACTGGATTAATGGTGGATTTAATGGCGCACCACAATTTGTCACTGACCCAGCAACCTTTTTTATAAATACAGCCGACAGAGTCGCTGGTGATTTTATACAAAATGACGCCGGACTTGGATTTTTGTGTTCTCCATTTAAACTACAGATAAAACTAGCCCTCAATATCAACTACTCTCACACCTTTAGAGATAGAATAGGGTGTACACTCACTGATGTAGTCAACAACGTTGAGGGCTTTACGAATGATTTTAGCCAAGGTGGCTGGAATACGTGGTTTAGAATTACACAAAACCCACAAAACAATCCATCTGGCGCTTATTTAATCGCACAAACAGAACTTAGCGCTAGAATTGCAGGTAATATTGCTGAAGATCAACAAAAGCTTGATTGGGGTAAGGGTTTTCTATCAACCCAAGAATGTCTTGAAAGTAATATAGAAACTCAGCAGTGCCAGAGATGGAGTGAAATAAAAACACCAGGCACAATAGTAAATGACCAACTCAGCAATGTTCTTGGTGACGGACTAAGACAACTTGAACTCGCGGATGAATTTGATGAGATTTTGTCGGCAGCACTCGGACAACTAATACAGCAAGTAGTGACTCGATCTGGAGGACTAATTGGTAACTAATCTATGAATTCTTTTTTCAAGAAAAAACTTTTCAGAAACATTATACTCACACTTGTTGTGACTTTTTTGGTATTAGCTCCAACAATCACAAATGCCCAAACAACAGCACCGGGGAATACAGAGGATGGTGGATTCTGGTCAACACTGGGACACTTTGCATCATATGCAATACCTGGTTATGGCAACGTGGTAATGATGCAGGATATTGCCACAGCACTTGTAGAGCCTATTTTAAAAATTTTGCTAGCTTGGCTAGGCCAATTAGCCCTTTCTCTTTCCGCGCTTATCTTATGGATATCTGGAACACTAATGGAAGCCGTCATGAAATATACGGTTGTGGACATGTCTACGAATGTTGGTGGTATTTCTACGCTCAATCTAGCTTGGGAAACATTCAGAGACCTATCAAATATGCTGTTTATTTTTATAATCCTCTACATAGCTATAGCTAGTATTTTAAACCTAAGTGGTATCAACGTAAAAAAAATGCTTGTGAATGTGGTAGTTGTGGCACTTCTAATAAACTTCAGCCTTTTCTTTACAAAAATAATAATTGACGCATCAAACATTGTAACGATTGGATTTTATAATCAAATAATAGGACCCGCAGCAAATGGATTGGGAATCGCTGGAGCTTTTGTACAAAAAATGCTTCTAACTGGCTTGATATCACCGCAATTTGCAGTAAACCCAACCTCTGTGTTGTCTTCAACCCAAACTCTCGGTGAAATATTCTTGGGTGGTTTACTGGGTTCTGTTTTTCTACTTGTGGCCGCGGTGGTATTTTTTGCTTTTAGTATTATGTTTATCGGTAGATTTGTAACATTAATATTCTTAATGATCCTTTCTCCAATTGCTTTTGTTTCAATGGCACTGCCAACAGATAAATATTCTAAAATGTGGTGGAACAAGCTTATAGACCAATGTATTTTTGCTCCTGTGTGTATGGCACTAATATGGGTATCACTCACGGTTTTATCTGGTGTTTTGGCTCCAACAGAATCAGCTGCCAACTCAACTAATGGCGTTGCTAATGCATCTGTATGGACAAGTCTTTTTACTCCTGGAGCAGCTGGCGCACCACCAGCTCCAGAAAACATACACATAATAATGAACTTCATTATTGTTATTTCAATGCTTATATTCTCTCTTGTAGTAGGGAAACAAATGGGTGCATACGGAGCAGGTAAGGCTCTTAATTTTCTAGAAAAAACTGGAGCAAGGGTGCGAGGTTTTGCGGTGGGTAGCGTAAAAACAACTGGTGGAGCAATTGCTGCAACAACAGTTGGTCGTGCTGGACGCTGGGCAGACGACAAACTAAAGAAAACTTGGGTTGGAAATTCTCGTGCTGGACGTGTCGTGAGAGAAGTGACTACCGAAAAAATTGCTGGGTCAAAATTTGGCGGAAAAATTACATTTGATGATTGGAAGAAAACAGGAAAAGATATTGCATTGAAAGACAGAGAAAGAGAAACTGACAATATACTAAGACAGGGAATAATGACGGGAATAGTTACAGCCACTCCAGGAGGGCCAGCTCTTACCCCAGTTCAAATCGCAAACAACACAAGAATAGAAGAGCACAATCGAAGATTTAGAGAGAGGATAAACAACATGTCCACAAAAGAACTCGACGCTATGGGTACGAGTGATTTGGTAAGACACGTAGAACACTTCAACACCAGACAAATTGAACATATTCTAGAAAAAAGTGACAAACCGGAAGCCGACAAAGAAAGAATACGCACAGCTCGATTTGCACCTATGGATGCTGTGGTAAACACACTAAGAGAAGAAGAAGACCAAATAAATATAGCCAACACAACACTCACTGGAGCGGCAAGAACAGCAAGAATAGAAAATGTAAGGCGAGAACCAAGGTTTGTGGCGGCTAGAGACAGAGTATCTGCAATGTCTACTAGAGAAATTGAAATGAGTGGTACAAGATTTACTCAACACGGACCGTTTATTAGAAGTATCTCTAAAGATAAGTTTGATACTATATCAAAACCAGACAACGTAAACTACACACTCCCTCAAAAACAACAGATGACCGACGACCGAAATGCGTTATTTAATGCAACACTAAACAGGGCATCAACAAGTACACCTGTGGGCACACCACTTTCAACAGCTGTAGATAATTACGAACAGGTACGTGAAGCTGTGACCAATATGAATTCAAAAGAAAGGGGTCAGCTTGGTGTTGCTGTACTCACAAATCCTGGAGTGCTACCAATTTATACCCCAGCAATGCTACAAAAAATGAAAGGTGATCTAAGTGATGCTAAACAAGATGCAATAAGAATCGCAATAGTAAACGAAGCAACAGCTATAATGAACACTCCCGTAGGAACAGCACACACACCAGCCGAAGAGAGAATACTAGACACTGCGATATGGCTAATGGGTCCTGGATTAAGTGAATTCTAAAAATATGCCACCAAAAACAAAAGAGCAAGAAGCATTTGAAAAATTACCTCAGAATATAAAAGATATTTTGCTTTCCCTTGATACAAGCAAATCTCTTCGTGATATTGCTAGAGAAAATAAAATCACCGATATTAAAAGAATTGGTGGAATGAGTAACCTAATGACTCAAGTAACGCTGGGTTTTTTGCCAAGAAACCAACTCGTAAACGAACTAATAAAAAAGCTCGGAATGGATGAAGGTGTGGCGGTGGGTGTAGAGCAGGGAATACAAAGAGAGATTTTTAGTAAAATGGGAGGTATCGTAAAAGAAGAGAAACCAATCCAAACCGAAGCTCCCGTGCAAGGTGTTCAAATAGAGAGAGAAATACCAAGCGAAGAAATAGAGGGAACAAGAGATGTAAGTGCTGCCATTACACTCAACAAAGATACGCTTCTAAGAGAAATAGAGCATCCTGCGCTTATTTCAGCGCACTCTGGTACTGGCACTATTATAGACGATAAGCTTGGTGGTGTTGTAAAAATTCCACGAGAAGAAGTGCGCATAAATTTAAACAACATCCCAAAGACAATTACCACAAAACCGTACACCTCTACCGACCCATATCGTGAACCAATAGAATAAAAAATATGAGATTTCAAGTACCCCAATTTACAGATGTAGAAGATAAAATTTTTGGCCCGCTTACATTTAAGCAGTTTATTTATCTTGCTGGTAGTGCTGGGGCCTGCGTGATCTTATTCTATATGATTCCCGTAAGAATAATCGCTGTGATGATTATGCTACCCGTACTTCTATTTGGTGCGGCTCTAGCTTTTTACAAAGTAAACAACAAGCCGTTTATACGTGTGGTGGAGGCCTTTTTCAAATATTCTGTCGCAAGCAAGCTCTATATATGGAAGCACTCTCAAAGAAAAATTGCTCTTGGTGAAAAACCAAAAGAGCTGTCGGGAGACCTTTTACCAAAACTCTCTGGTAGTAAGCTAAAAGATATGACGTGGAGTCTGAGTGTAAAAGAAAATCTAAATCCACTCAAAAAGAATTCAAATACGGAAGAAAATAAGCTATAATTCTTTCATATGGCAACAACCGCAAGAGCTTCTCAAGAATTTGTTCCTATCAGTGACATAAAGGATGGAATCATAACACTAAAAGACGGCTCACTTCGTGCTGTTTTGATGGCTAGCTCTATCAATTTTTCTCTTAAATCAGACGACGAGCGCACAGCTATAATCTACCAGTTCCAAGATTTCCTAAACTCCCTCGATTTTTCTGTACAAATTTTTATACAATCTCGCCGCCTTGATATTCGTCCATACATAGCCCTATTAGAAGAGCGCGAAAAAAACCAAGTAAATGATCTAATGAAAATTCAGGTGCAAGAATACATTGGGTTCATTAAAAATTTTACTGAAAACACCAACATCATGACAAAACACTTCTTTGTCATCGTGCCGTATTCACCTGGTGCTCTGCAGGGTAAAAACCCAGTTGCTGGAATTTTTGGTAAAAAGAAAAATGCGGAAGAAAAAAAAGTAGACACACAAGAGGTTTTTGAAGAGCGTCGCACACAGCTAGAGCAGAGACTTTCTGTGGTAGAGCAGGGGCTAGTGAGCTCTGGTATACGTGTAATACAGCTCGGCACAGAAGAGGTGGTAGAATTATTTTATAAAATTTTCAATCCGGGCGATGCAGAAAAGCCTATTCAACTTCAATAAACACCATGAGTTTTTTTAGCAAATTATTTAGAAAAGAAAGTAAAGAAGAACTTGTGGGAATGTTGCCACAAGAGATATACAAAGCTCAAACCCTTGAGCTTAAAGATATTATTGCACCAAGTGCATTGAAAATAGGCCCAAGAGAGCTCAATCTTGGAGACAAAATAGTTCGCACCTTTTTTGTTATTTCATATCCACGCTTCCTTGGAGAAAGCTGGTTTGCTCCAATCATCAACTTAGACAGAGTTTTTGATGTATCTATTTTTATTCACCCAATAGATACTGTAAAAGTACTGCGACAATTTCAAAAAAAGGTGGCCGAGGTACAAAGCCAGATTCACGAACGAGAAGAAAAGGGGATGGTACGAGATCCAATGCTAGACACCGCATATCAAGACTTAGAAAATCTTCGTGACAATTTACAACAAGCCCAAGAAAAACTTTTTGATGTTGGTCTATACATTTCTTTGTACGGAGAAAGTGAGGCAGAGCTAGATAAAATAGAATCAGAAATGAAATCTATTCTTGAATCAAAGCTTGTATATGTAAAGCCTGCACTTTTCCAACAAGAACAAGGATACAAAAGCGTCCTACCAATCGCCACAGACTTGCTAGAAGTTCATTCCAAGCTCAACTCTTCTCCACTATCAAGTCTTTTTCCATTTACATCTTTTGATCTCACCGAAGACAAAGGAATTTTGTATGGCATCAACCGCCACAACTCAAGCCTTGTGCTTTTTGATCGCTTCTCTCTTGAAAACTACAACTCAATCACTTTTGCAAAATCTGGTTCTGGAAAATCATATGCCACAAAGCTTGAGATTCTACGTACTCTAATGTTTGATACAGAAGTAATAGTCATAGACCCCGAACGAGAGTATGAATACATGGCTGAAGCTGTGGGTGGAAGATATTTTAAAATCTCCCTCAATTCAGAACACCATATCAACCCGTTTGACCTGCCGATGCCAGGGGAGGGCGAAAGCGCATCGAGCGTACTTAGAAGCAACATTATAAATCTCGTTGGTCTATTCAGACTCATGCTCGGCGGACTCACCCCAGAAGAAGACGCTATTATGGACCGAGCCATCACAGAAACATACGCGCTCAAAGATATCACCGCTGAGTCTGATTTTTCAAACATTGATCCACCACTTATGTCAGATTTTGAGCTTGTGCTCACAGGAATGGAGGGGGGAGAATCTTTGGCACAACGTCTTTCAAAATATACAAAGGGCACATGGGCGGGCTTTATAAACAGGCCAACAAATATAGATATAAACAAAAAATTTATTGTGTTTTCTTTGCGGGACATGGAAGACGAGCTAAAACCAATAGCAATGTATATAGTGACCCACTATATTTGGAGTGCTATTAGAAAAGAATTGCGAAAGCGCCTTCTTGTGATAGACGAGGCGTGGTGGATGATGAAATCAGAAGACACCGCATCTTTCTTGCTCAGCCTAGCAAAACGTGGAAGAAAATATTACCTTGGACTGGCGACAATCACTCAAGACGTAGATGATTTTCTAAAATCTCCATATGGAATGCCGATCATCACCAACTCCTCAATTCAAGTTTTGTTAAAACAATCTCCAACCTCCATAGACAAACTCCAACAAACATTCAACCTTACAGATGAAGAAAAATACTTACTGCTTGAATCTTCAGTGGGAGAGGGTATTTTCTTTGCCGGCTTAAAGCACGTTGCGATTAAAATTATTGCATCATATACAGAAGATCAAATTATTACTTCTGATCCATCTCAGGTGCTATCTATTCAGAAAGCAAAAAAAGACTTAGAGGCTTCTGGGGCTTAAAAAAATTATGAAACAACATATAGGAAAATTTACAGCGGTTGCAATGCTAATTGTCGCTGGTATTTTTGACCTTCTGCAATTCGTCGTGAGCTTGCTTGATGCAACAATAGTTTTAATAATAGTTTCCGTAATATTTTCAACAATTATCACAGTGATAGCTGGTGTGGTGTTTTATATATGGCTAAAGGTAAACGGCGTGAGCTTTTTCAGCATAAAAGATGTAACGAGAATAGCCGGTGATCAATTTAAAAATGGTAAAGCAACCGGATTCAAATCAAAAAGCGCCATCAGCTCTGGTGGTGACATGATAAAAACCGCAGTAAAAAACGTAATAAAACAAAGGGGGTTAATTTTTGGGACAGGAATCACGATAGAAGCAATACCCGTGATAAACGATATACCTGGGTGGCTTGGAGCTATTTTACTTATTATCCTAAGTGTTTGGGCAGAAGAAGCTATTGATAAAATAATGGGTGTGTTGGCTACACTAGCTGCCATTGCTGCAAATCCAGGAATGGGTAATTTTGCCAAATCACTAGAAGTAATAAGAGGGGTTGCTGATATTGGTAATGTCGGAGGAAAACCAAAAAACAATTCACAACCACGCAGACCGCGCATTGAACAAACTGCGTAGCGTGCTAAAATTAAAGAGCTGAAACAACTCAAATGCTCTACAGTCACAAAAAAACAATCATCTTTTTCTTATTTGTTTTTTCAATGTTTGGATTTACGGCTCACGCACAGACACCAAGTCAGACAGAGTTTTTTATAACCCCTCTACACCCCGGACCAAATGAACAGGTGACTGTGCGGGTAGAAAACTTTGCGTTTGACCTAAACAACCTAGAACTTGTCTGGTCTGTTGACGGTAAGGTAGAAAAAAAGGGAATGGGTGAAAGACAATTTCAATTTACAACAAAACAGCTCGGCAGTGTTTCCACGATAAAAGTATCATCAAACAGCTTTACAAAAACAGCAGAGATCAGACCCACTGGCCTAGAACTATTCTGGCAAGCAAATACTTACACACCGCCTTTTTACAAAGGAAAAGCGCTATATTCTACACAAAGCACTGTTCAGTTTATAGCCATGCCTTCTTTTGTGGGTAGTGATGGAAAAAACATAGACCCAAAAACTCTTTCATACAAATGGAGTAGAAATAACAGCGTCCTAAGTAACCAATCTGGATACGGCAAAAACTTCCTCTCAACCAGTAGCGGTGTCTTAGCAAAACCATTTGTAATAGCCGTAGAAGTAACAAACGCAGATGGTAGTCTAAAATCAGAGAGTGCCGTAGAACTGCGTGGTGTCCAACCGCAAGTTCTTTTGTATGAAAACCACCCACTATATGGAATCATGTACAACAAAGCACTACCGTCACAGTTTGATCTGGGAGATAAAGAGGTGTCTCTCGCTTCTGCACCATATTTCTTTGGGGTAGACAGAAAAGACGCGCCAGCACTTTCATACAAATGGAAAATGAATGGACAAATAACACCAAACCAAGAAAAACCAAACTCTCTCGTCTTAAGAAGGCCCGAGGGCTCGGTGGGTGGCACAGCCATCATTTCTCTTGCGATTGAGAACATTGAAAAAATGTTACAATTTGCAAACTACTCTACAACAATAAAATTTGAAGCACTTAATCAGAATGGTGGACAAATAAATATATGAAAATAAATATAAAAAAAATATTATTGAGTTCTGTGGTGATGCTTTTTTTGGCTTGCGGTATATTTTCAAATACAAAAACACTCCACGCACAGCCAGTACAGTACACCCCACTAAGCCCACTTCCTTACACTTGTACGACCGGTGATGCAAATTGTTCTTCTGGTAAAACAGAGCTCAGCACATATCTTCCTGGAATGTTTAAACTTCTCATCGGTATAGCTGGCGTTCTTGCTGTAATAGAAATAGTTATTGGTGGTATAGAGTATATGTCTACCGACTCTATTTCTGGGAAAAGTGACGGAAAAGAAAGGATAAAAAGAGCGCTACTAGGTCTTCTTTTGGCAATACTGGCTTGGTTTATCTTAAAAACAATAAACCCAAATCTGGTCTCAACCACGTTAAAAATATTATAAATATGTTGAATAAGATCATAATCTTTATAGTTATAATCCTAGTCATCGCTCTTGGTGTTCTTGGTTTTATATATTTCACACGAGAGGGGGGTGTAGGAGACACCACTGTGGGTGGAATAAACCTGCGCGATTATTTTCCTTTTGGACAAGGTTCAAATAACATAGACCAACCCATCACAGAACCAACAACAGCAACACAGGACATTACAACACAGCCAACAATCCCCACAACCCTTCGTCAGGTTTATGCTTTTCCAGTATCTGGAGCTGGTGTATTTAAAAAGGGAAGCACAACAATAATTAGTTTTATAGAAAAAAGCACAGGCAACATATACGAAGCAGAAACAGAAACAACCCTAATAAACAGAATATCAAACACAACCATACCCAAAATAGCAGAGGCAACCTTCCTTAAAAAGGACTCTGTGTTGCTACGTTATTTAAAAGACGACAGTGATCTCATTGAAACAATCTACGGCACACTCAGCACAAGCACAGCTTCAACAAACGGCACAAGCACACCAGACAGCAACCTTGCTGAAGTACAAAGCACATACCTTCCTTTAAATATGATGGCTGTGGCTGTGCCAGACAAAAAAGATCAAATCTTTTACCTCACAAAAGCTGGCACTGGAAGCGTTGGAGCAATCTCAAATCCAGACGGCACAAAAAAGACAACGGTCTTTGAGTCTCCAATAAATGAATGGGTGGTGCAGTGGCCGAAAAGCGACACACTAACACTCACTACAAAAGCTAGCGCACAAAGCTTTGGATATTTGTACTTTACCAATACAACCACAGGAAAAATGCAAAGAATACTTGGCGGAATACAAGGACTCACAACACTAACCAACAAAACAGCCTCTACAACACTGTTTAATAAAATCAACGCCGATGGTAGTGTTTCTTTTAGTTTTTACAACATAAAAGAAGGAATTTCTGCTCCAGTACCATCAAATCCAACATTTACAGAAAAATGTGTGTGGAGTAAAAAAACAACAGGCACTGTATATTGTGCGATACCTTCAAAAATACCAAGTGGGGAATACCCAGACTCTTGGTACAAAGGTTTGATTTCATTCTCTGATAGTTTGTGGAAAATAGATTTATCAAAAGGCACCAGTGAAAAACTTTCAGACATAAAAGAAGCATCTGGAAAAGACGTAGACGCAATCAATCTCACACTAGATGATGCTGAAAACTTCTTACTGTTTACCAACAAAACAGATCTAACGCTTTGGAGCCTTGATCTTTTATCTCTTTAGTTTTCTTTTCAAAAACAACTCCTGACCTATTGTAAAGATATTACTTGTTATCCAATACAAAGAAATCGCGGCTGAAATACCGTAGGAAATAAAAACTGCGATTATTGGAAAAACGTAACGCATCTGGATGCTCATACTTCGAGCGAAATCATGCTTAAAAGAATTGTCATTTGGGTTGGTATCTTTTTTAGGAACAGGTTTTGGTGTCACTATTCTTGCTTGTAAATACGCAGACAAGCCAACCAAAACAGCCAAAATCTTACTTTTTAATGAGATGTTTATAAGACCAAGAAACATCATATTGATTGATTCTGGAACATGCACAAAGCTATATAAAATATCCGTGTTTACTGTTGGTAATCCTGAGTGCCAAAAAACTCGGTAGAGCGCAAAAATAATTGGTAACTGTATAAAAACAAGAAGAACGCTCGTAAAGGGCCTAATGCCTTTTTCTTTATAAAGATCCATCGTTTTTCTAGCTAGCTCCTGTTTGTCGTTTTTATACTTTTCCTTAATCTCTGCAAGCTCTGGTTCAACAGCTTTCATTTGAATCTGCGTGTTTACTGCTTTTTTTGAAAGGGGAAACAATATGAGTTTTATAATAGCAGTAAACAAAACAACAATAACTCCGGCATCAACCCAAGGAATTACATCCATAAGCAAAATCAACCCGTTGTAGAGTGGGTGATAAATAAGTGTGTTGTATATAGCAGACATTATCAGACCATTGTATCTTACTGCAGTGCCTTTTTCAATAATTGAAACACCTCCTCTTGGGTGGCTGAAAAAGAAAGATTTTTAACACCGGCTTTGGCTGAAATGATATTCTTGGCTGTTTTTTTTATAAAGGGAGAAGCTTTGTGAATAATAGAATAAACCCTCCTTCTTATCTTATTCCTTAAAACAGCCTGCGGGGCGACCTTCTTGGAAACCAACACAGCATAACCCTCAACCGAAGAGGAAACAGTGCGAAGTGTGAAGTTGGGAGAATGAATCACCGTTCCACCCACTAAAATAGACTTAAAAGAGTCCTTTGATATCCTCTTTTTTGAGGGTAACATGTTTGTTTTTGTTTAAACAGATAGCTTTTTTCGACCTTTTTGACGTCGGCGTTTGATGGTTTTCTTTCCACCAGCAGTTCTTTGGCGCACTAAAAATCCATGAGCTTTTCCTCGTTTTCGTTTTTTTGGTTGGTATGTTTGAGACATAATAGGGGATTATATATGAGGAACATAATTAATTCAAGGTTTTACAACAAAACAAAGCTGTCCACACTTTATACACAACGTATCAACATAACTACATCTTTTTAACAAGTAGGAAGAAACAGACAATCATATATAATAACTCTAACAATTTATGGATACTAAAAAACTTTGGGATAGCGTTCTTGTAGATGTAGAAATTAATGTTTCAAAAGCTAATTTTAATACATGGTTTAAAGATACTTTCATATATAAAATAGAAGACGGCATAGCGTTTTTGAGTGTCCCTAACGCCTTTGTAAAGCAGTGGCTTATGGATAAGTATCACTCTTTTATCCTCAAGTCTCTACGTGGTATGTCGGAAAACATAAGATCGCTTGACTATATCGTCAATAAAAACGATACGAAGAAAAAAGAGCCCGACTCCACCACTAGAAACCTACCGGAAAGCGTAGGGGAGCTACCACTAAGTGAGTTTTACATAAACAAAGAAGACAACCTCAATCCAAAATACACTTTTGACACCTTTGTGGTTGGCCCGTTTAATGAGCTGGCCCACGCAGCGGCTCAAGCAATCATAAAAAAACCGGGTATCGTATACAACCCACTATTTATCTACGGTAGTACTGGCCATGGTAAGACCCATCTTATCCAAGCAATAGGAAATCACATAAAACAAACCAACCCTGAAAGTAAAATACACTACGTAACATCTGAAAGATTTACTGTTGACTACATAAACTCTGTTCAAAACCTAAAAGTTAACAATTTTAAGGAA
The DNA here is from genome assembly GCA_964441885.1 of uncultured Candidatus Saccharibacteria bacterium. Taxonomy (GTDB): domain Bacteria; phylum Patescibacteriota; class Minisyncoccia; order Phycocordibacterales; family CALRHW01; genus SICJ01. The sequence continues at coordinate 12,126 of CAYTVX010000002.1, read as the reverse complement.
AAGTATAGAAAATACGATATTTTAATCATGGATGATATCCAATTTTTCTCAAACAAAAAAAGTACACAAGAGGAGTTGTTCCATCTATTTAACCACCTATACGACAACAACAAGCAAATCATTTTCTCATCAGACAAACACCCGGGATACATACAAAACCTAGAAGACCGCCTAAAATCTAGGTTTGGCGCTGGAATGATAGTGGATATACCTGCCCCAGACCACGAGTCTAGAACATCTATATTGCGTGCCAAGCTACAGTCTCACAATTTTGACCTATCTACTGAGGTTGTAGATTATCTAGCCACAACACTTTCTAGTAACATCAGGGAGCTTGAGGGGGCTTTAAACACCATAATCTGCCAAGCTCAACTAAAACAAAAAGATCTAACACTAAACGACGTAAAAAATCTTATAAAAAATAGTGCTAAACCAAAAAAGAATCTCTCTCCTAAAGAAATAATCAAAATAATCGCTGATTTCTACAATATAAACGAAGAAAGTATTTACGAAAAAACCAGAAAGAAGGAAATTATAAAACCGCGACAAATCACTATGTACATACTCAGGGAAGATTTCAACATCTCCTACCCATCAATAGGTGAAAAAATGGGGGGAAGAGATCACACTACAGTTATTCACTCTTGTGAAAAGATAAAGAACGATCTCAAGTCAGACAATCTTCTCGCACAAGAGATAAACCAAATTAGGTCGATGTTGGTTTGATATTTTATACAATGTGTATATGATGTGAATAGAGAGCGAAGTGTGTGGATAAGAATGTTAAATTGTGTAAAAGTTTAAAAAATACACACAACTTACCAAATAAAATTAACAGGTTGTTGATAAGAAAAGTTAAAAATACGTTTTAAAATAAGACTAATTTGAGTTATCCAGTTATCAACAGTCCTTATAGTAATAATAGTATTTAATATAATATTAATTAATACATTACAGTTTATGAAAGTAGAATGCCTTATAGAGAAATTAAGTAAAAATATTTTACAAGCTGAAAAAATAGCCGGTAAGAATCATTCTTTACCTGTTATTAATTGTATTTTTCTAGAAGCAAAAAATAATACTTTAATTATCAAATCAACAAATCTTGATTTGGGCATAGAGATAGTGATGCCGGTTAAGGTTTTAGAGGAAGGCTCTGTAGCTGTTCCAGCAAACATACTAGGATCTTTTCTTTCTAGTGTTGGGGGAGACAAAACAGTTGTTTTATCTAAGGAAGATGGGGTTTTGGTTGTTTCTACGCAAAAAAACTCCACACATATAAAAACATACTCAACTGATGATTTTCCAACAATTCCTGTTGTATCAACAGAAAAATCTTTAAAAATTAATTCAAATGATTTTGTTAAGGGTCTTAAGTCTGTTTGGTATAGTTCTGCTGTATCAAGTATGAAATCAGAGTTGGCCAGTGTTTATATATATAGCGACGAAGAAGAAAATTTAGTTTTTGTTGCAACAGACTCATTTCGTTTAGCTGAAAAGAAAATAAAAACAAACAAAATAAAAGATTTTAGTTATTTACTCATACCATTTAAAAACGTTTCAGAAATAATTCGTGTATTAGAAGGTGTTTCTGGTGAGGTGCAGGTGAATTTAGAGAAAAACCAAATTTCTTTTAGTTATGAAAATATTTATTTAACTTCACGCGTTATTGACGGTGTTTTTCCAGACTATAAACAGATTATTCCAAAAACTCAAACAACAGAAGTTGTAATGTTAAAGCAGGATTTTGTGAACTCTCTTAAAATAGCTAATATTTTTTCAAATAAATTAAATCAAATAAATATAAAAGTCTCACCAGCAAAAAAACTATTTGAATTACAAACAAAAAACTCTGATATAGGAGAAAACACAAACACAATTGACTCTGTTTTGGGGGGAGAAGATGTAGATATAAACTTTAACTACAAATATATCGTAGATTGTCTTCAGTCTATAGATTCAGATAGCATCTCTTTAAATTTTAATGGGATCAATAAGCCAGTCGTTATTCGTGGGGTTTCAGACAAATCTTTTTTGTATTTGGTAATGCCAATGAATAGATAGTTGAAAGGGATATGAACAACCTATCTTCTTTTTTACAAAGATTTAAGAAAATTTTATCTTTACGCGCTATAGAGAGTGGTGTAATTGTTGATGTGCTGAAAAAAACCCTTGGCGTGGATATAAACCCATCTGATGTAAAGATAAAAAACGGTGTTCTATATGTAAACACTTCTCCGATAATAAAAAATATGATTTTTTTAAAGAAGAAGCTTTTACTTCAAAACATAAATAGTGGTGAAGGTTCTAAAATCGCTGATATTCGCTAATACAGCTACTTTACGTCAAAGTTTACAATACTCTCAACTTTGTTAAACACACTGTCGTAGACCACCACCTTGAGCTCATTGGAGCCACTATGAATGTAGGTTAGATCGTCTGGAACAAATGAAATAGAAAATGGTGAGTTGTTGGTGTTTCCGGTAAAGTTTCCATTTATATAGTACTCAACTTTTGTAATTGGATATTCACTTGAGTATTCAAGTGAAGTAATAATTTTCTTGTTTCCAAGGTATTCTTTGTTTTTATCTGGATTTTCAATGGAGACTATTGGCATATTTTCTGGCGTGTGAACATTATCAAAACCGTGTGGAATAGCGTTTTCTTTTAGCTCAGGAATATTGTTGTATTCTACCCAATTTCTAACGGAGTATTCCCAGCGTTCAAACTGCGGGTCATTTTCTGGGTTTTGGGGTTGTAGTCCGCGTGGATTATTTTTATCTACCCAATAAAGTATTGAGTGTATTTTTCCTATAACAATCTCGTCACGTGTTTCTGCTGGCGTATATTCTGTTGCGAGTTTTCCTGAAATTTTATCAATAGCGTAACTGTTTTCTCCTTGCCATTTTCCACGTAGGATTGGCTTAAAGTCTAGTAAGTCTTCTACCGCCGACGCTTTGAATTGTTCGTTTGGGTATGTTTCTAGGGCTTTTTTCATAACCTTGTTCCAGAATGGTGCGATGATGTATCCAGCCACCTTTTTATCCATCGGTGTGTTGTTGTTGTTTCCTACCCAAGCACCAATAACGAGGCTTGGTGTGTATCCTACGATCCAAGCATCTTTGTAGTCGTTTGTTGTTCCTGTTTTTACAGCCACCTGCCTGTTGGGTATGTAAAGACCAGAGTGTGCTCCAAATATTGGTGCACGAGCAGCATCATCAGATAAAATTTCTGAAATTTGTAAGGCGACATTTTCTGGTAAAACATTTATTGGTTTGTTTTCAAATTTTTCTGCTGTTTCGCCGTCTATTTTTTGTATCTCGATAATTGGTTTGTATGGATAACGTACTCCGTTATTTGCAAAAACTCCGTAAGCACTTGTCATATCAAGTAGGGAAACCTCTCCACCTCCAAGCACCAATGTAAGGCCGTATTGTCCTGGGTTTGTAAGGCTGTTTATACCCATGTCCTTTGCTAAACGTAAAACATCATCTATTCCTGCAAGATAAAGTGTTTTAATTGCCGGAATGTTTATTGATTGTGCCAAAGCATTTTTCATTGTTATTGGCCCCCTAAAACCTCCATCGTAGTTTTGTGGAGAGTAGCAACCATTTTCACTTGTGAGGTTTTCTTTTTCACAAGTTGAAGAAAACTGTGTTCGTACATCAAAGAGTGTTGTGCTTGGCGTATAACCCTTTTCGAAAGCTTTAGCATATGCAAATGGTTTAAATGCAGAACCTGGTTGTCTGTGGGCTAGTGCTACGTTGAAATTACCATCTATTTCTTTATCAAAATAATCTCTAGAGCCAACCATTGAAAGAATCTCGCCTGTTTTTGGGTCTATTGCTACCTCAGCTATGTTTTCCGCTTGGTGGGTTTTTGCGTTTGCGAGCGCATATTCTTTTGCTTCTTTCTCCATCATTTCTTGGAGTTTGTAATCTAGGCTGGTGATCACCTTAAAACCACCCTCTTCTAGTACTTTTTCTCCATATTTTTTTTCAAGTAAATCTTTTACAAACATTACAAAGTGTGGAGCTTTTATTCCACCCTCTTCTTGTCCTTTAAAAATAACCACCTCGTTTTTTGCTTTGTTGTATTCTGCTTCGGTAATGTATTTGTCGTTGTACATTTCTTTCAATACAACGTTTTTTCTCTCATCGAGTGCTGTACGATTTCTATATGGGGAATAGTATGTTGGTGCTTTAGGTAAAGAGGCGAGATATGCTGATTGTGCAATGGAGAGGTCTTTTGCTTTTACCCCAAAGAACTCATTGCTAGCTTCTTCTACACCATAGATACTTCCACCATAAGGGATTTCGTTTAAGTACATTCCCAAAATTTCTGTTTTTGTGAGAATTTTTTCTAATTTTATTGCGAGTACCCACTCTTTTACTTTTCGTGTAATGCTTTTTTCACCGGTGAGTAGAGAGTTTTTTACAACTTGTTGTGTTATTGTTGATCCTCCTTGGCTAAATTGCATTGTTTTTAGGTTTGCAAAGATGGCTCTGATAAAAGATGAGGGCTTTACTCCGTTGTGGCTATAAAATTCCTTGTCTTCTATTGATATTGTGGCGTCTTTTACGTGTTGTGAAATCTGGTCAAACGGTACAACTGTTCTTTTTATGTTTTGGTATACGTCGTATAGAAGAACCTCTCCTGTGCGGTCATATATTTTTGTGGATTGAGAGACTTTTCTTTCTTGAAAGGAGTCAAGCGTTGGGAGCTGAAAGGTGGAAACCCATAAAATAAGAATTGACGTTATTATCACCGCTATTCCAATGGCAAAAAGCACGACATTTTTTATCCCACTTTTTTTTAGCCACCGCCACACTTTAGTAGATTTGTTTTTCATATTGTTCAATTTTAGCACATTGCGAGCAGAGTATATGAATACCAAAAACAAAGCAAATGTGGTAAATTAACCTTATTATGAAAAATCCTTTTGGTGGGAAAACCGTAAGTACAGATAAAGAAAAAATACATGAAATACTCACTCGTGGAGTTGAGGATATTTTTGTAAAAGACAGTCTTGAAAAGAAGCTTCTCTCTGGTAAAACACTTCGTGTAAAGCTTGGTTTTGATCCAACCGGTTCAAATATTCATATTGGCCGTGCCGCCGTCTTGAGAAAATTACGGGCCCTTCAGGATCTTGGTCACACCGCTGTTTTTATCGTCGGTGATTTTACTGCACAGATTGGTGATCCATCAGACAAGCTAGATAAACGGCCAATGCTTTCAAAGGAAATTATCAAACAAAACTTAAAGCATTATAAAAAACAGGTTGGTAAAATTATAAATTTAAAAAAAGCTGAGTTTTACTACAATAGTAAATGGCTTTCAAAGCTTGGTTTTCAAGAAATATGTCAGCTCGCTGAAAGTTTTTCTGTTCAACAAATGCTTGCTCGACGCAATTTTAAAGAGCGAATAGAAAAGGGTGAAGAGATTTCTCTTCGTGAGTTTTTGTATCCACTTATGCAGGGTTTTGATTCTGTGATGGTAAAGGCAGATGTGGAGATTAGTGGATTTGATCAACTTTTCAATCTAAAAGCCGGCAGAATTATACAGAAGCATCACAAGCAGCCAGAGCAAGATGTGCTCACCGTGCAGATGCTTGAGGGAACAGATGGAAGAAAAATGTCTACAAGTTGGGGGAATGTAATTAACATTTCTGATGCGCCAAACGATATGTTTGGAAAAGTTATGTCTATTCGCGACAACCTCATTTCAAAGTATTTTCTTTTATGTACTGATATGCCGGAGGCGGAAATTAATGCTATAGAAAAAAGCTTTGAGATGGGTTTTAATCCACGAGATGCAAAAATAAAATTGGCAGAAGCAATTGTTGCCACGTATCACGGCAAAGATTTTGCAGAAAAAGCAAAACAGTCTTTTATAAATACTTTTCAAAAAGGCTCTGTGCCAGAAGATGTTTTGGAAATAAATTTGGTGCCAAACACCGTGCTTGTTGATGCGCTTCTTGTGAATGATATTGTAAAGTCTAAAGCAGAATTTAGACGTCTTGTAGAAGAGGGGGCTGTGCAAAATATGGATGACAGTACTCGTGTTACAGACCCACTTTTTACTGTGTGGAAAGACGCTACTTTTAAAATAGGGAAAAGACGTTTTGTAAAAATTAAAATAGAGTCATAAATAAAAAAACGACCGGGTGGTCGTTTTTTTATTGGTTACATTGTTTCTTCGTCAGTATCAACCACATCATCGTCTTCTTCGTCCTCGTCATCTGCCCCCACTGGAGGTATCGCAACACCATCTTCATCTATCTCGTTCAAAGCGTCAAATTCATCTGCCATAGTATTATAAAATTATCTTGTAATGACCACGATTTTTTGTATTTTTATCGTAGACCCACTATTTGTATCAAATATGAAAATTTTTGCAAACGCGTTCTTTATTTTTTGTGGATAACCCTTATTTATTGGGAGAATCTCTTTGAGGCGGTGTGGGTGAGGCCTGTAGCTATAGCGTCAAATTCATCATCGTTTTTTACTGTTGGTGGTATTTTTATAAGTCTTTTTACCATAGAGATCACCTGATTTTTTGTACTCTTACCATATCCTGTCACCGCCATTTTTATCTCTACTGGTTTGTATTCGTAAACCTGAATGTTTTGTAAAGATGCTTCGTATATTATGACACCCCTAGCTTCAGCTACGCGCATTGCTGTTTTTTGATTATTGCTGAAAAAAAGTTCTTCTATGGCCATATCTGTCGGCTCGTACTCTTTTATTACTTTTTTTATTTCTTGTCCAAGTAGTGCCAACCTTTTTTCGTGTTTTAGTTTTGCTGATGTTTTAAAACACTCAGAAAATATAAGTTCTTCTTTTTTTCCACCGTCTTTTTCTACAACCGCTATTCCTAGACGTTCATATCCAGGATCAACAGAAATAACCTTGGTATATTTATTCTGCATTTGTATAAACATCCTGAACCTCGTCGTTTTCTTCGAGGTCGTTTATTAGTTTTTCAAGTAGGGCGCCGTCTTCTTCTGAAATAGGTATTGTGGTTTTTGGTACCCAACCCTCCGTCGTCGTCTTTTCAAAGGCCCATGTCGCCGCACCTATGCCCGCAAGCTCAAAACCGTTGTCTGAGAGAATGTGTTTTATTTCTTGGGCGGCTTTATTTCTATTATCAGTAAGGGCGTCTATGACTATAGCGCACCCTCCTGGGCCATAACTTTCGTATGTTATTGACTCTAGGTCTGTCGCTTGTGTCGTAGCTTTTTTGATAGCCCTGTCGATGTTTTCATTTGGCATATTTTCTGCGCGTGCACGATCTATAGCCGCCTTTAAACCTGGCGCGCTTGTGTTTCCTCCACCTTTTTTTGCTTCTTGTGTAATAATTTTTGCAAACTTAGCAAAGACTTTACTTTTCTGTCCATCTGTTTTTGCTTTCTGTCTTTTTATTTGTGACCATTTATTATGTCCTGACATATTTATTTTCTTTTAATGTGTAAATATCCAGCATCTGTAAGTGTTCGTCCGCGTGGCGTTCTTTCTAAAAATCCCACTTGAAGTAAATAGGGCTCATTGAATTCTTCTATCGTGGCCTGTTCTTCGGAGAGCGATGCCGCCAGTGTATTTAGTCCCACCGGTCCACCTTTAAATTTATTCGCTATCGTTTCGAGTATCGTCCTGTCTGATGGTGAGAGGCCGACTTCGTCTATGCCGAGAAGGGAAAGGGCCTTGTCTACCATTTCTTTTGTGAGTGACTGCTTGTGCACCTGTGCAAAATCACGGCAACGTTTGAGAAAGTAGTTGGCTGTACGTGGCGTAAACCTACTTCTTTTCGCGATCTCTTTTACGGCGCTGTCTTCTATTTCTATATCAAGTATTTTTGCAGATCGCTTCACGATTTCTTCTATCTCGCTTTGGCTGTAGTACTCCAGTCGAAATATTCCTCCAGAAAAACGTGAACGTAGAGGAGAAGAGATGAGTGCTACACGAGTGGTTGCCGATATGAGTGTAAACAAGGGGAGTTCTAGCTGTATGGTGCGTGCAGACGGGCCCTTGCCGATAATAATATCTAGCACGCCCGATTCCATCGCAGGGTAGAGCACTTCTTCGATAGTTTTGTTGAGGCGGTGGATTTCGTCTATAAAAAGAATGTCACCATGAGAAAGATTGGTGAGTATAGACGCCAGGTCGCCGATTTTTTCTATTGCTGGGCCGGAGGTGATTTTTATTTGTGCACCAATTTCTTTTGCAATGAGGTGGGCTAGCGTTGTTTTGCCGAGCCCCGGTGGTCCGTAAAAAAGAATATGCTCTGGTGGATGATTTCTTTCGCGTGCTGCGGTGAGTAGGATGTGTAGGTTATCTTTGATATTTTTTTGCCCAATATACTCATTCCATTTTGAGGGGCGCAGTGTTTGATCTAGAGAATTTAGGTCTTTCTCGCTAGATTCTTCAGTGCTATTTGAGTCTTTTTTAGAAGAAGGCTTTTTCATAAGCTAATTATATACAAAAAGCACGGGTAGCCATATATACTTGACAGTTCTGTATTTGTATGCTAAGCTTTTGTTGTCTTTGAAATAAATGTTGGAGGGAAGCGCCCAAGGCGAAAAGGCCTTGATTTTTATTGCCACTTATATATTATAGGTGGCCTGCGTTTCTTTTTAGATCCAAGATATAAATCTCTAAACAACGAAGCCCCTGTGGCTTAGTAGTATCTCTTTAGAGGACATTCTGGTTACCACCTTGTGTGGTTTGCTGGGGTTATCCTTTGGGAAATATTTAACTTTTGGTACGAATATTAAAAGTGTTGTTTAGAGATTTATGCCTTGGATTTTTTCGTATCCACTTAGTCTCTCTGGTTACTAATTATTCACACGGACGCACTTTTTACAAGATTGTAAATTTTAAAAACTGTTTCTTAATGTAGTGTAATTGACTATTTTTCCTCCTCAAGGTCTATTACTCGTTGTAGCTCTTCTATAGAGGTTATTCCTTGAAGAATTTTTATAATTCCATCTTGTTGCATGTCTAGTATGTGTTGAGGGGCTGCGGCTTTTTTTATTTCTCTCTCACTAGGATTTTCTTGAACGATTTTTTCTATGTTTTCGTCAGTTTTTATCGCTTCATATACACCCACGCGTCCCTTGTATCCAGTGAAGTTACATTTTATACAACCCTTTGCTTCCCACATTTTTTGAGAGTCTAATTTTTCTAAATATGTTTTGTCTTCAATGCTATTTATTATTCTGTCTATGACAGCTTTTTCTTTTTCGCTTGGGGTTTTTTCTGCTTTACAATCAGCACAAAGCTTTCGCACTAGTCGCTGTGCCATACACACACTGATAGCAGACGTGATTACTTTTGGATTTACACCGAGGTCGATGAGGCGGGGGAAAGCTCCCGCAGCGTTGTTGGTGTGAAGTGTTGAAAATACCAAGTGTCCGGTGAGTGCTGAGTTTATGGCAATTTCTGCTGTTTCATTATCTCGAATTTCACCAACCATTATCACGTCGGGATCTTGTCGTAGAGCAGAGCGCAGTCCCTCAAGGAAGGTGTATCCTTCGGCGGTTTGCGTTTGTACTATTCCAGGTAAATGATATTCAATTGGATTTTCAATTGTAATAATTTTTATTTCTGGTGAGTGAATTTTTTTTAAGAATGCATAAAGGGTCGTGGTTTTTCCAGATCCGGTGGGGCCTGTGGTGAGAATCATTCCATTTGGTTTTGATATTTCGTTTTGTAGTATGGCGAGTAGTCGTGGATGAATACCCAAATCTTCTAAAGGTACAGATATAGCTTTTGGATTGAGTACTCTGAGTACGATTGAGTCGTTGTATGCTCCAGGAAGAAGGGATGTACGGATTTCAATTTCATCATCATTGAGTTTTATACTAAAGCGACCATCTTGTGCTTTTCCTTTTATATTTAATTTTAGATTTGAAAGAAGTTTCAAACGAGAAAGAATGAGGTTGTATGTTTCTGTATCAAACTTTACTATATCTGTAAGCACACCATCGAGACGATATCGTAAGCGTACGTAGCTTTCTTCGGGTTCTAGGTGTATATCAGAGGCTTTGTTGGCAAGCGCACCAGCCAGCATTGTCTCTAGAAGTCTAGAGATACGATATGCTTTTTTCTCTCCCAAGCTTTCTTCTATAAGTTTTTTTAGTTCATCAAGCGTGGTGACTTTTTCAAGTAATTCTAAAATTCCTTCATTTGAAATGTCGAGTGCGCCACCCTTTGTTTCCATAGACATGGAAAGATCTTTGTATCTATCCCAAACTTTTTTCAAACTTTCAGGAGATACAAGATAGAGTATTGGTGTATAACCTCTTTTTTTCAAATCCTCTACTACAGCCAAACTTTTTTCTGTGCTTGGAGATAGTAGGCCCAAATGTACTTTTTTATCTACAATATTAAATGCGGCCACTTGAGCGTCCAATGACTCACTTTCTTTTATCACACGTAAAGCGTCAATGTTTATAGGAATAGTGGCAAGGTCTAGATAGGGGATGCCATATTTTGTGGCCAGTATCTGTGTTAGGTCTTCTGCCTCACGTCTTTTTAGTTCCTCTACTCTTTGATTTTGTTTTTCTTCGTTAAATTGAACCATATATAGATTATATACTAGCATTTCTCTATACCCTAAAACACGCTTGACTTTGCATATTCTCTGTGATATAATTGACATAGTTACAAATACACAGAACACCCCTAGTCCCCGAAAGGACAAACCGCATGAAGCTCATTTACATCCTCTCAGTTTCGGTTTTCTTGTTGGTCGGTGGTTGCGCTTCGTCCGTCGTGGACAAAGGCAACATCGACCGTCCCACCGCCTATGCCGCACGAGTTTTGCCCGCAGAAGTGAAGCGGGAAGCTCGTCCTGCAGATGGCCCTGGCCACTTCATGTGGTCGGACGGTGTGGTTCGGGATCAGCCCGAGTTTACCCACCTGACCATGTTGGCGCAGACGCCAACCGATGGACCCGCCGTCCACTCGGGTGTTGCTCAGCCCGTTGGGGTTGTTGTGCAAAACCAGGCACCGGTGGTGCTGGTGAACAACTACCCTTCGGCGCAGGTTGGCGCCAATGGCCAGCTGGTGTGGACACAGCCCATGGAGCCGGTGCGCGTGCAGGTGGTGCAGGAAAGCACCTACCTCAAGCGACCAGCGAGTGTTCCGTGGGGTGGTGGTTACAACCAGTTTGGTGACTACTACTCCGGTGGCAGCAGTTTCAGTGCTGGCGCTAGCGCCGGGGCCACCGTGTCGTTTGGCACCAATGGAAACGACTGGCGTTACAACCGGGGCCCAGAGTTTTACCAGGAATGGTATGGTGGCGACACCACCTACTGGGAAAACACCCACAACAATCATGGTCACGGCAAGCCCTGGACGGCTCCCGGACAGAACAACAAGAACTGCAAGTGAAAGGAGAAAGACAGAGAGGAAAGACTCTCACGTGCGCCCCAAGCTTCGGCTCTGGGGCGCACTCTCGTTTATGATAGTATTGTCGTATGACAGTTACAAAAAATCTTACAGAAACACAATCTCTTGCCTTAGATTTTGTTAATAATCTTTTAAAAATTTGCCAAATTCCACCAGGAAAGGCGACCGTTGTGGGTTTGTATGGTGAGCTTGGCTCTGGAAAAACTTCTTTTGTGCAGGGTGTTGCAAAAGCACTTGGTGTAAAAAGCCAAGTAGTTAGTCCAACATTTGTTTTACAAAAAAGATACGAGCTTGATACAAAAACACAAAATTGTTTTTCAAATTTGATTCACATAGATGCATACAGAATGGAATCTCCAGAAGAGCTCGCGCACATAAAGTGGGAGGAACTTTTAAATGATCCGCACAATCTTATTTGTATAGAATGGCCAGAGCGGGTGTACAAGGGAATGCCAAATGAACACATACAGGTGATATGTACTTTTGTGGATGAGAGCACCAGAAAGTTTGATATCCATATGTAGTCTAAAAATCCACCACGAAAAATGTCTGAGAAAAAACAAAATCAAAAAATAGTTTTGCTTGATGTGCACGCTATTATTCATCGTGCGTATCATGCTTTGCCAGATTTTGCTTCTACAAAAGGCGAACCTACTGGTGCTATATATGGACTTTGCACAATGCTTCTCAAAATCGTTGCCGAGCTTTCTCC
>CAYTVX010000001.1:6558-44032 GCA_964441885.1 uncultured Candidatus Saccharibacteria bacterium | reverse complement strand
CGACCGCAAGGTTAAAACTCAAAGGAATAGACGGGGACTTGCACAAGCAGTGGATTATGTGGTTTAATTCGACGATAAACGAAGAACCTTACCAAGGTTAGAAATCAACGTGAAAGCCCCGAGAAACCGGGGCCCTCGCAAGACTAGTTGACAGGTGATGCATGGCCGTCGTCAGTTCGTGGTTTGAATTGTTCCCTTAAGTGGGGTAACGAACGCAACCCTTGTTGCCTGTTATATTTGTCAGGCGAGACTGCCCCGTATAGTGTGCCCAAAAGAAATTTTGGACATAATATACGGGGAGGAAGGCGAGGATGACGCCAGGTCAGCATGTCCCTCTGATATCCGGGGCTACACACATAATACAATGGCGACTACAACGCGTTGCGACGGGGTAACCCTGAGCTAATCGTAAGAAAAGTCGCCCCAGTTCAGATTGGGGGCTGCAACTCGACCCCATGAAGTTGGAATTGCTAGTAATCGCAGGTCAGCTATACTGCGGTGAATACGTTCTCAAGTCTTGTACTCAGAATTAAAAGCGCCAGGCAGGTAATAAATCTATGTTGTTAAAATCAACACCTCCATTTTTTGGAGAGTAGCGAAAGGGTAATCGGTTGGCCGTGAGGCTGGCAGGTGAAGGATCCTAGTAGCAAATAGCAGCCTATTTAAAAAAAGAGAGATACGACCCATTAGGTGAGTCATGGGGAAGTATTAAAAAAATCTCAAATAGGATGCAGGGAAAAGAATTATTACTGACCCTTGGGAGATCTCGTGATATAAAAACAATTTATAAGTATCATGAGAAGTCAGCTGCGTCGTAGTACTAGATTTTATTTTGGATCATTATGAGGGAGGGAAGAACGAAGATCGTGTATGAGGTAGGCACCTCAATAAAAAAACCATGGGTCACGTTCCCCAAGCTGAGGGTAAACACTTCAGAAGCATCACTTCCTTCCCTCTTCATAATGGTTCAAAATATAAATTTAGGAAGGACAAAACCAATAGTTTATGCAATTTGCATAATTGTTGGACTCGCGTAGTGCGGGAAATCCGCACGCTACGTGGGAACGCGAAATGTTGTTTAATTATCGCAATCCGCCCGTCAACTCAAGGGAGTTGGGAATACCCGAAATATCACGTATGTGGTCCTAAGGTAAGCTCAATGACAGGGAGTAAGTCGTAACAAGGCACGGGTAGCGGAAGCTGCTCGTGGAGTATTTCAAATGAAAATCGTTTTGTCACTTTTGTGACAAAACTTACAGTCGATTTCTGAGCCTCAATTGAGCTCAGAAACGGATTATTGCTAAACATCCTTAAAGTAGCATGACAGTCGGAAAGACGATGTGAACGGAACAAAATAAAGAATAGTATCAGAAAAATCGCATACGAAAGTGTGCGGTTTTTCTTTGTGCGTTATTTGTATCAACTTGACATTGATGTTTTATGATGATACCCTTTGGTTTGCGGTGGGACACTGTGTCACACCTTTCAGTTCCTTTGTGGTAATAAAAATACCACACAATGCAAGGATGCAATTAGATGAAGAAGTCCACGACTGATTCCGTATCCCGGATTCGAGCTGAAGAAGCTCGTGACCGACTCGACGATCTGGAGAAGAACCCCGACGTTCTGAAGATCTGCTGTGATCGCGTGCTCGATGTGTTGCGCGAGGAGAGCAGCGTTACCCCTCTCTCCATTCGTGACCGAGCACGACTTCTGCTTCGCGCAATCGAGCGCAACGCTGGCATGTCGGAGGAGTCCGATCCTTCTCCGTCTGCGGCCTAAAAAGTCGCACAACCAAGCATTACAATCATTGCCCGAAAGGGTACCCTCGCGGGCGCACAACTGATGTTGGGCGCCCGCACTTACTTATGAGGTTACAACATTCTGTTCTTGTATTATCGACTGATTTTTGTTAGATTTTATGGGCATATAGTTTTGTTTGCGCGCATAGCTCAGTTGGTAGAGCATTCGACTGATACTCGAAAGGTCCTAGGTTCGACCCCTAGTGCGCGCACCAGTATTTTTGCGCCTTCATTGGCGCCGTTTTATTTATATGAATATTCAGAAAAAAACAAAAATCGTCGCAACCATAGGTCCGGCGACAGAAAGTGAAGAAATGATGACGAGGCTTTTTTCTGCTGGTCTTGATGTAGTGCGCCTCAATTTTTCCCACGGTGATCATACTGAGCATCAAAGGCGTGTAGACGTAACAAGGAAGTTAGCAAAAAAAATGTGTAAAAATGTGGCGATTTTGCAAGACCTTTCTGGTCCAAAAATCCGCATCGGAGATTTTGCAACCGAAAGAATCCAATTGAAAGAAGGGGAATTTTTCACATTGACTACTGAAAAAATAGTGGGTAATGAAAAACGTGTATATGTAAATTATCCAAATCTGCCAAGAGAGGTAAAAGTGGGAGGTTTCGTTCTTCTTGATGATGGAAAAAAGAAATTGCAGATTGTGAGTGTAAAAGGAAGCGAGGTGAAGTGTAAGGTGATTGTGGGTGGAGATACAAAAGGTCGACGTGGGGTCAATTTGCCTGGTGCGTATCTGAAAATCAGCTCGATTACAGAAAAAGATAAAAAGGATTTTCAGTTTGGTGTAAAAAACAAAGTTGATTTTATGGCGCTTTCTTTTGTGCGTCGACCGGAGGATGTGCTTGAGCTAAGAGAAATGATGAAAAAAGCAAAGCTCGACGCTGGAATTATTTCAAAGATAGAGACACCTGAAGCTGTAGAAAATATTGATAAAATTATTGAGCTGTCTGATGGCATTATGGTGGCGCGCGGAGATCTGTCTATTGAAGTGCCTGCAGAAAAAGTGCCAATGATACAAAAGATGATTATTAAAAAATGTAATGATGCGGGTAAGCCAGTCATTACTGCGACACAAATGCTCGAGTCTATGATAAACGCACCCGTCCCGACTCGAGCAGAGGTGTCTGATATTGCTAATGCTATTTTTGACGGCACAGATGCAGTGATGCTTTCAGAGGAGACGACTTTGGGTAGATTTCCAGTAGAAGCTGTGGAGGTAATGTCTCGCGTGGCCGTAGAAGTAGAGCGTGATCATTGTGAAAGATTTGATATCGAGGCGCTTGAAAATGGTGAAATGGATATTGTAAACTCAATCACTAAGTCTGTAGTAAATACTGCTCATGACGTGGACGCAAAACTTATTTTTGCTCTGACTGAGACTGGATTTTCTGCGCGTATGGTGTCGCGACACAAGCCCACTTCACTCATCATGGCTCTTTCACCCAACGAAAGGGTGTGTAATAAACTCAGTTTGAGCTTTGGTTGTTATCCTGTTTGTATAAAAAGATTTCTGACTTTATCTGACGCTTTCAATTTTGTGCGTGCTTTTTGTTTAAAAAATAAACTGGCGAAAAAAGGGGACAAGGTAGTAGTCGTCGCTGGTGCGCCTTTCAATAAAAAGGGTGTGAAGACAAACATGCTCGTGGTTGAGGTGATTTAGGATATAATATCAGCAACACTGTATTTGCTGAGTATGAATTACAAAGAATATTTTAAAAAGAAAAAAATTACCGTCATGGGTCTTGGTTTGCTCGGTAGGGGGCTAGCTGATGTGGCTTTTCTTGCAGAGTGCGGGGCGGATTTGATAGTGACTGATTTAAAAAGTGCAGAGGATTTGGCGCCGACCTTAAAAAAGCTTAAAAAATTTAGAAAAATAAAATATGTGCTCGGTGAGCATAGGCTGGAGGATTTTCGTGATAGGGATATGATTTTAAAATCTGCTGGCATACCTCTCGACTCGTCGTTTATTGCAGAGGCTCGCGCTCACGATATTCCTGTAGAAATGGACGAGTCTCTTTTTGCAAAGCTTGCGCCAGATGTAACTCTGATAGGGGTGACTGGTACTCGTGGTAAGACTACGACCACAATGCTCATATATGAAATGCTTTTGCATGCAAAGAAAAAACTCAAATGGAAACAGCGCATTTTTCTTGGTGGCAATATTCGTGGTGTTGCGACTTTGCCTTTGCTTAAAAAGGTAAAAGCAGGGGATATCGCTGTACTTGAGCTCTCGTCTTGGCAGCTGCAGGGATTTGGTGATGGTGGCATTAGTCCTCATATCGCAGTTTTCACCAATTTCATGGATGATCATCTTAATTATTATAAAAATGATAGGGAATTATATTGGGATGATAAAGCAAAAATTTTTACATCACAGATAGTAAATGATTATTTGGTTGCACCAAAAGATTTACTTAAAAAAATACAAACTAAGTATCCAAAGTTGAAAAGTCATTTTATGATGCCACTTTCCATTCCTGATTCTTGGCGTTTGCAAACAAAGGGTGAACACAACAAAAGAAATGCAGAGCTTGCTTTTGCTGTTGGCAATATTTTGCAGATTGGAGAGGATGTTATAAAAGAATCAATTACTAAATTTTCTGGTGTGGAGGGTAGAATGCAGCTTGTGCGTACCATCGGTGGTGTGGATATATACAATGACACAACGTCTACTACCCCAGATTCACTTTTGGTTGCACTAAACGCACTTGGGGAAAATAAAAATATCGTTCTTATTATGGGTGGTGCTGATAAAAATCTAGATATGAGTCCAGTACTTAATCGTATACCAGAAATAACTACGACTGTGGTGCTTTTGTCTGGTAAAAATACGACAGGCACAGAAAAAATAAAGCCGGAGATGCAGATGTTACAAGATGTGCATGTGGTAGAGGCGAAAGATCTAGAAGAAGCTTTTACTCAAGCTTTTTTCTATGCTCGCAGTGGGGATAGTATTTTGTTTAGTCCTGGATTTGCTTCTTTTGGCATGTTTACAAATGAATTTGATAGAGGAGATCAATTTGATAAAATTGTAAAAAATTTTAAAAATAAAATTGAAAAAAAGAAACGCCCCGCCGTCGGTAAAGACAAGCGGGGCGCGTAGGAAGGAGGTAAGGTAGGTTGAGGCATCACGGATCGAGTGTGATTCAACGGGACACTACGAGCACCCCGTTGCGATATCTGCACTCTGGACTTGAGAACGAATAAGGGTCCATTCCGCTCTGCGCACACTCCAAGGCGCATTCTTCTTCATATCGGCGGTAGCTGTGCCAAATGAATTTGCGGTTTTTAGTGTGGGCTCTGCTGGGGACGATGTCATCGTAGGTGTTGATGCCGTCTGACGACACGTTCATCTCTGGTACCCCACACATGTGGAGCTGAGCTCTGGCCAGATTGTGCAGAGAGATCATCCCGGCTTCAAATGGTTTGAGAACGTGTGGGTACCCCGGCAGCGTTGGAAAACTCTGAAGCAGGTGCGGGATCATCCTTCGGTTGGCTGGACCAAAATTCGGGTGGTCAAGCCTGTGTTCGAAGTTTTTTCCTGCAATGCCACACGTGATGAACACGTGGATGCCGTTGGGATTAAAAGTCACCCCACGCTTTGTCGCCAGTTGCTTGAACGTGTCGACTATGGCAAAGACGACGCTTTCGTGTTCACGCCCCTCAGTCTTCTTGCCGGTTTGCGCAAGGCACTTGTCGTAGAGGCATTCTCGTCCTGCATGTGTGGCGATGGTCATACCCAGATAGCGGGCCACGATCGTTGGGCAGTCCGCTGAGTTGATGAAGAATCCTTGGCCTGGGCCGAAGATTGCTCCATCCACCAACGGGCCACGCAAGATGGTTGTCTTGCTGCCGTTTGTCCTGATCTTGTGCCACTTGTCGGCGGTTGGCAAGGTGTCGGATTCGGCGTTTAGGCAACTAGCGTCGATCTTGCCGTTGAACTTGTCTGGTCTGGGGAAGTAGATGCTTTGTGCACCAAACTTTTCCCCAATCCTGCTCAATCGCTGATACGTAGGCAGGTTGTTGCGCAGCTCCACGGATGTGTCTGGCTCCCATGATCGGGTTGACCAGTCACCGCTTGCTTGTCCGTAAAGGGCGATCGTGACGCCGTCGAGGGACTTCAAGAAAGTCCTTTTAGGCTTTGGGCAATCATCGGTATGAGTTGTTTCCATTTTCTATCTTCCTTCCTTTTTCAAGGGACTATTGTTTGGAGTGTTCTTTCGTATGCGGTAGGACAGAAATGTCCTTAAAAACCATATAGTTATTTTGTAAACAAGTCAACGGTCTCTATATTGAAGGGAGTTCTGTTTACGGGTATAGTAAGGTCAATGAAAGATATTGATATTTCAAAAATAAAACATGCGCATTTTATAGGAATCGGAGGAATCGGTATTTCTGCTATAGCTCGGATGATGGCTTTGGAAGGAAAAGTTGTTACGGGCAATGATTTGGATGAATTTGAAATGGTGGGAGCTTTGCGCAAATTTGGTGTAGATACAAAAATTGGTACAGACAATTCTGTGATTCCCAAAACAGCAGATTTGATTGTTTATAGTATTGCGTGGAATACAATCAAGCCAGAAATTTTAGAATATGCACGAACACTAGGTGTGCCAGTACTTTCGTATCCAGAAATGCTGGGGGTTATTTCTAAAGAAAAATTTACGATTGCTGTATCTGGCACTCATGGTAAAACTACAACAACGGCGATGATTGCAAAAATTTTGTTGGACGCTGGTTTGGAGCCAACTGTCATTGTGGGCAGTTCATTAAAAGATCAAAAAAGTAATTTTATTGCCGGAAAGAGCAAGTATTTTGTGGTAGAAGCTTGTGAGTACAAAAGGTCATTTTTAAATTTGCATCCAAATATTTTAGTAATTACCAACATTGATGATGATCATTTAGATTATTATAAGGATATAGCAGATATTCAGTCTGCGTTTAGAGAGCTGGCTTCACGTATTACTATAGAGGATTATTTAGTGTGCAATCCTAGTGATGAAAATATTCCGCAAGTAATCAGTGGGCTTCGTTGTGCGATTCGTGATTATTCTCTAGCAGACGCAAAGCATGCTATTCATTTACCGGGTGATCATAATAAAAAAAACGCTGGCGCAGCACTTGCTGTGGCGTCTATTTTAGGTATAGAGGAAAAAACAGCTTTAAATTCTCTAAATACTTTTAGTGGTACGTGGAGACGTTTTGAATACAGAGGAAAAACTATTTATGGAGCCGATGTATATGACGATTATGCACACCATCCTACAGAGATAAAGGCAACACTTTCTATGGCGCGGGAATTATTTCCTAGCAAAAAAATTACAGTAGCTTTTCAGCCACACCTTTACAGTAGGACAAAAGATCATCTAGAGGATTTTGCGGATGCTTTTAAAGATGCTGATAATGTTTTACTCGCTCCTATATATGCGGCCCGTGAGTCTTTTGATCCAAGCATTTCATCTGAGATGGTTGCTGAAAAGATACGAGCAAATCACAGAGGAAATGTCCGAGCTTATGATAGCTTGGACAGTATTTCTGAGGCACTTAATTCTTTAAAAAAAGATGAGGTGCTTATTACGATGGGAGCCGGGGATATAAACACAATTGCCAATGATTTGGCTACACCAGTAGATTTGTAGTATTTTACGTGTATAATATCTTTACATGTTTACAAAAAATCGTCTCATATTAATACTTGGTATATGGGTGGCCTTGATGCCATTTTTGGGTTTTCCAAGTATGTGGAAAAACTGTATTTATATTATTTCTGGTTTGGCCATATCAACACTTTCATTTTTAATCGCACGACATAAAAGAATATCTAGAAGGCCAGTACATAAAAAGGATCGTAAAGAAATCGTTCAGTCAGAACCAGTTTTGGAAAATGAGGTACCGCATGAAGAGGAGTTTTTGTTAGATTCAGAAACAGAACCCGTGCAGGATGTGACAGAACAAAATTCAAGTATAGATGTTGATTCAGAGCTATCAAAAGAAGAAATTAAGATATAGTTGATGACTGTATCAAAAAAAGCACAAAAACATTTTGGTTTAGCAGTCCTGTTGATTGGATTTTTTTTAGTCGTTTCTTTTTTTGTTTCTTCTTTTTTTGCTGTTGGATATGATTCTGAAAATAAAGTAGCAAAGATAAAATCAACAGAGACTTCTGTTGTGGAAGAAAAAAAAGTTACTCACGTTGCTACACCATCACCGCTTAAGGCTATTTATATGACGCAGTGTGTCGTGGGCACCAAAGATTTCAGGGAGAGATTGGTAAAAATTGCTGATGACACGGAAATAAACTCAATTGTTATTGATATAAAAGATTTTACTGGTCGCCTTGCTTTTGACACAGATAATCCAATGCTGGTTGATTCTATTTCAGATAAATGTGGCACAAGTGATATGAAAGAATTTTTAGAGTATCTTCATAGTAAAAATATCTATGTGATAGGTAGAGTAACCGTTTTCCAGGATCCATATATGGTAAAAAAACGTCCAGATTTGGGTGTTCAAAGTAAGTCTGGCGGGGTGTGGAAAGATTTTAAAGGATTAAGTTTTATTGATGTTGGAGCAAAAGAACATTGGGATTATATTATTGAAATTGCAAAAGAATCTTACGCGATTGGTTTTGATGAAATTAATTTTGACTATATTCGTTTTCCTTCAGATGGAAAAATGGATGATGTGTTGTACACACATTCTGCAGGAAAAACAAAGCCAGATGCTCTAAGAGATTTTTTTGTTTATCTACATGAGCATTTAAAAGATACAGGACTCAAAACTTCGGTGGATCTTTTTGGAATGACCACTACTAGTATGGACGATTTAAATATTGGACAAGTGATTGAAAATGCATTTCCTTTTTTTGATTATGTTGCACCAATGGTATATCCATCTCATTATCCTAAAAATTTTAATGGTTGGAAAAATCCAAACGACCATGTCTATGAAGTAGTAAATTTTGCTATGAGTGGTGCTGTAAAGCGCGCAGAAAAATTTGATTTGCTATCTGCTAGTACTACGGCAAGTATTACACCCACAAGTGCTCCATCTTGGTATAAGGGGGATTCTGCAAAAAAACTACGCACTTGGATTCAAGACTTTGATTATGGTGGTAACTATGATATCGCTGAAGTGAAGGCACAAATAAAAGCAAGTAATGACGCGGGCGTTTCTTCTTGGATGATCTGGAGCCCAAGTAATAAATATACTTTAGGTGCACTTTTGAAAGAATAGTTTCCGTTTGTGTTGTTGTGGTATAATAACTTAAAATACTCCAATGAATCCTGACGCTGTAACATATTTTGCGCAAACTGATTCTAGAAATCAGAAAACTCCATTTGGAATAAAGACCAAAGATCGTACAAAGCATGTCTATGTTATTGGAAAAACTGGTATGGGAAAATCCACCCTACTAGAAAATATGGCTGTGCAGGATATTAGAAATGGTGAAGGAATGGCTTTTGTAGATCCACACGGAAAGACAGCTGACCTTCTTTTAGAGTATGTTCCTCAGGAGCGGGTTAAAGACATAATATATTTCGCTCCATTTGATACTGATTATCCAATTTCTTTTAACGTGATGGAGGATGTGGGTGCAGATAAAAGGCATTTGGTATCCAACGGTTTGATGAGTGCTTTTAAAAAAATCTGGGTGGATGCATGGTCTGCCAGAATGGAGTACATTCTAAACAACATTCTTTTGGCGCTTCTTGAATATCCAGATTCTACTTTGATGGGTGTCAACAGAATGCTTGCAGACAAAGATTACCGTAAAAAAGTGGTTGCAAATATTTCTGATCCATCTGTAAAAGCTTTTTGGATTGATGAGTTTGAAAAATACGGCGAACGATACATGCAAGAAGCTGGTGCGGCTATCCAAAATAAAATTGGACAGTTTGTTTCCAACCCACTTGTACGCAATATTATTGGCCAACCAAAATCTACTTTTGATATTAGAAAAGTAATGGACGAGAGGAAAATTCTTATCGTCAATCTTTCAAAGGGGCGAGTGGGTGAAGCAAATGCAAATCTTTTGGGAAGTATGCTCATTACCAAAATTTACCTTGGCGCTATGTCACGCGCTGATGTGACCGAGCGTGTTTTGCACACCCTTCCGCAGTTTTATCTTTACGTGGATGAATTTCAAAATTTTGCTAATGAATCTTTTGCCGACATTCTTTCTGAGGCGAGAAAATATAAGTTGAATCTTACAATTGCTCATCAGTATATAGAGCAGATGTCTGAAGAGGTGCGTGATGCTGTGTTTGGAAACGTTGGTACGATGATTGTATTTCGTGTTGGAGCATTTGATGCAGAAGTGCTTGAAAAGGAATTCATGCCTACATTTACAGCTGAGGATTTGGTTAATTTAGGATATATACAAATTTATTTGAAATTGATGATAGACGGTGTGACGTCTCCACCTTTTTCTGCTACCACCCTTCCTCCAATTGAAAAAGACGGTCTTTTGTCTAGAGATGAGATTATTGAAAATTCTAGAAAGCAGTTTGCTCGACCAAGAAAGGATGTAGAAGATGAAATAAATATGTGGCATCAACCCATCAATTTAAGTAATCCAAAACCAGAAAATAGGCCACAGACTATGCATCAGCAAGAGCATAGATCACAAAATGATAAGCCAAGAAAAAAGGACATGCCAGCGATGCCTCCTCAGAAAAATCCTTTTGAGGCTATAAAGATTTCTGGAGATGGAAAAATTCAGATAAAGGAGGTAGTAAAGGAACCCGTTGTAGAACACAAACCACCAGCTCCTATTTCTCTTGAATCTTTAAAAAAACCAGAAAAGAAAAATATAATTGATCACAAGACTCCAACAAAAGAGAATGTTTCAAGTTTAAAACAAGCACTTGCTTCTATTGTTGAAAAAACAAAGACAGGAATACCAAAAGATTCAGTATCAACTGTAAAAATAGAAAATGAAGTACCAAGGGTTGAAAACAAAGGACAAATACGCGGTGAAGCAAGACCACAAGCACAATCCCAACCACCAGTTGGTCCAAAAGAAGTGCCAGAAGATGTGCTCCGCAAAATGCTCGAAGTTTAGTTTTATGAAAAAAATTCTTATTTATTCAATAGCATACCACCCGTTTATAGGCGGAGCCGAAATTGCTATAAAAGAAATCACAGACAGAATCGCTGTAAGTGAAGTAGAGTTTGATTTGATTACTTTACGTTTTGACAAGAAGTTACCAAAATTTGAAAGAATAGGAAACATTAATGTCTATAGAATCGGTTTTACAAAAAGTAATCCAACGATGACGGACTTGGTTAGTTTTCCTATGTATCTAAATAAAGTATTTTTTCCGTTCACAGCCTCCTTTAAAGGTCTTTCTCTTCACCGAATTAGAAAATATGACGCACAGTGGTCGATGATGTCATACATGGGATTCCCGGCACTTTTCTTTTCTTGGTTTAAACGTGTACCAATAATTCTGACTCTTCAAGAGGGGGACACAATATCGCATATCACCAGTCGTCTACGTATTCGGCTCGTGTATCATTTTTATAAAATGATTTTCAAAAAAGCCTCGTTGATTCAGGTAATTTCTAACTATTTGGGGAAATTTGCTAGAGATATGGGTTACAAAGGCGAAACCGTACTTGTTCCAAACGGCGTAGATGTTTCTTTTTTTACCCACGAATATGGTGAGCAAGAGCTCGGCGCCTTGCGTTGGCAATTTCATAAAGAGGAGGGAGACATTTTTCTCGTTACCACTTCACGGCTCGTTGTTAAAAACGGAGTTGCAGATGTTATTTCTGCACTCGTACTTTTGCCAGAAAATATTAAATTTTTGATTCTCGGAATTGGGCCACTTGAGGAAAGTTTAAAAAAACTTGTGAGTGATTTGGGTCTAGAAAAGCGCGTTATCTTTGCGGGGTTCGTGGACAATAAAGACACGCCAAAGTATTTAAAAATTTCTGACATATTTATAAGACCATCACTTTCTGAGGGTATGGGTATTTCTTTTATAGAAGCTATGGCGGCGGGTATTCCTGTAATTGCTACCAGTGTTGGCGGTATCCCAGATTTTCTTAAAGAAAATGAGACGGGTCTATTTTGTGAGGTAAATAATCCAGAGAGTATTGCAAAAAGTGTACATAAACTTTTAGATAACCCAGAACTTCGTCAAAAGATAGTTTTAAACGCCTCAAAAATGGTTGCTAAAGATTACGATTGGGATCATATCACCAAGCAAATGAAGGATAGTGTTTTTACTAAAATCTGCTAGGGTATATACATGAAGATACTCATATGCACAGGCATTTATCCGCCACAAGTGGGTGGTCCGGCGCAGTATGCAAAACAGATTGAGGATGAGTTTCGTGGTGCTGGAAATAGTGTAAAAATACTCACATACAACCTGGAACGTAAACTACCCACACTCATTCGCCACAAGCTTTTCTTTTTGCGCACACTTTTTAGCCTATGGGGAGTGGATCTTGTGGTTGCTCTAGATACTTTTTCTGTGGGTTGGCCGGCAGTATGTGCTGCAAATATTTTACGTAAAAAAATTATTATTCGTACAGGTGGGGATTTTCTTTGGGAGTCTTATGTAGAGCGTACTGGAGATCTGGTTTTATTTAAAGATTTTTACAAGACCAGTTTGAAGAAATTGAATTTAAAAGAAAGGATTATTTTTTTGGTTACAAGATTTACACTTGAAAATGCAAGCGCTGTGGTATTTAGTACAAAGTGGCAAAGAGATATTTTTGATGATGCTTATGGTCTAAAAAAGCAAAAGAAGCTCATTATTGAAAATGAGTACAAATCAGTCGTGGGTAATTTTGAGGCAAAATCAAAAACTTATCTATGGGCTGGTAGAAATATAAAGCTGAAAAATGTAGAGGCTCTTAAACGAGCTTTTGCGGAAGCGCAGAAAAAAGATTCGTCACTCAATCTTTCTTTACTTACAGATATACCCAAAAATGATTTGTTGGAGAAAATGAAAGAATGTTATGTAGTCATTTTGCCTTCTATTACAGATATAAGTCCAAACTTTGTTTTGGACGCTATATCTTTTGGTAAGCCATGTATTGTCACAAAAGAAAACGGCATTGGGGATAGAATAAAAGATATCTCACTTTTTATAGATCCGCTAAACGAAGAAGATATTAAAAACAAAATTCTTTTTCTTGCCGATGACGAACATTACCAAGAATACAAACAAAAGGTCGCCAATTTTTCATTTACTCATACTGTAAGCGATATTGCAAAAGAATTTTTAAATATATGAAAATTATAAGCATTGGTACAGATAGAAGTATATTTAAGCAAGATAGCGCTATTCGTGCGCGTGTTATTGAATACGGTACACTTTTTGATGAACTACATATTGTGGTGTTTTCACGGCGAGCCCTCGTAAATAAAAAAGAACAGGTATCAGAAAATGTGTGGATTTATCCTACCAATTCTTTGTTTAAGCTTTTATATATTCGTGATGCGCTACTTATTTCTTCACGCATCGTGCGTGAGAGGAAACTCTCTATGGAAGATACTGTGGTTACTTGTCAGGATCCATTTGAGACCGGTCTTGTGGGGATGAAATTAAAGAAGAAGTTTAATATTCCACTTCATATACAAATTCACACAGATTTACTTAGTCCATTTTTTTCCAGTTCTTCAGTTTTAAATCGTATTCGTATTCGTCTTGCAAAAAAAGTTTTTAAGCAGGCTGATGCAGTGCGAGCAGTATCAAAACGCATAGCAGATTCTTTGTTTGATAGTAAAATAATTCTGAAATCTCCAACGATTTTACCTATTTTTGTAGATGTGGAAAAAATTCAAAATACATCAGTGACCATTGATTTAAAGAAAAAATATCCTCAATTTAACTTTGTAATTTTAATGGCATCGCGTTTGACCAAGGAGAAAAATATTTTCCTTGCTCTAAATGTTATGACGAAGTTGGTGAAGCAATATCCAAGGGTCGGTCTAATCGTGGTAGGAGAAGGACTAGAAGAGGAGTCTCTTAAGTCATTTGTAGAGGATCATAATTTAACTAGAAATGTTGTGTTTGAGGCTTGGCGCGGAGACCTTATTTCTTATTATAAAACAGCAAACCTATTTCTAGTTACTTCAGATTATGAGGGCTATAGTATGACCGTGGTGGAAGCTTTAAGTGCTCATTGCCCAACCATTTCAACAGATGTAGGCATTGCTTCCGAGGTGCTAAAAGATGGAGATTCTTTTGTGTGTCCTGTGGGAGACAGTAAATGTTTATTTGAAAAAGTGAAAAAATTTATAGAAAATAGTGGTTTGCGAGAAACTTTTACCCATGAGGCTTTTCTGCGTTTGCCGTTGGTTACTTGTCCTTCTAAAAAAGAGTATTTAGAAAAATACAAAGCCTCAATTGAATCAGCGCAAATGAGTAGAAAAATATGAAGAATCTTTTAATCGTTACACAAAAAGTAGATAAGAATGACTCTGTTTTGGGTTTTTTTCATGAATGGATAAATGAGTTTGCAAAACAATACGACAGTGTGATTGTGGTTTGTTTATGGAGAGGGAATTATTCATTGCCAAAAAATGTAAAAGTTCTTTCTCTTGGTAAAGAAGAAGGTGTTTCAAAGTTCACTTATGTTTTGCGTTTTTATAAATATATTTGGCAAGAACGTAAAAACTATCAGAGTGTTTTTGTGCACATGAATCAGGAATATGTTTTGTTGGCAGGAGTATTTTGGAGGATATTGAAAACCCCAGTTTATTTTTGGCGCAATCATTCTTACGGAAATTTTTTAACAAGAATCGCCGTGGTTTTATCTAATAGAGTGTTTTGTACATCATCACAATCTTTTACTGCTAGATTTAAAAAAAGTATTCTTATGCCGGCGGGTGTAGACACAAGCGTTTTTATTTCAGATGGTGAGGTGGAGAGGAGACTTCGTCATGTCTGTATGGTGGGCCGCGTGAGTCCTGTAAAACATGTATTTGAGGCCGTTGAAGCTGTAAAAAAAAGTTTAGACGATGGTAAGGAATTTTATTTAGGAGTTTTCGGTCCAGTTCTTAAAGAAGATTTAATTTATTTTGATAAAATTAAGAAGTATGTGTCACAGAATGATCTTGGTCGTTTGGTCTCTTTTAATGGCTCACTAAATCAGAAAGAGCTTCCGAGTATTTACAGCTCTTTTGAGGTGTGTTTGAATCTCACAGAAAGCGGTTCCTTTGATAAGACTATTGTTGAGTCTGCGGGTTGTGGCACTATACCCCTTGTATCAAACACCTCTTTGTCTGGATCTTTGCCCAAAGAGTGTTTTGTGGGTTTTTCAAAAGAGGAAATATGTGAAGGTTTAGAAAAAATATTTAATCTGAATAACAGAGAGGAGGTTTTACGTAGTTTGCAGGTATTTTCTAAGAAAAATAGTTTGGATTTTTTAATGAGTCGGTTATCTGAAGTAATGTCTTAGTTTAATATGAAAAGTAAAATTTTCTACATTTTTGAGGGTCGTTTCCCAAGTGAAAAAGCAGCTTCACTTTTTGCAGCAAAAAGCTGTGAGGCATTTGTAAAGCTTGGACATGAGATTATCTTTTTGGCGCCCCGGCGCGTTGGTCGGACAAAAAATAGTTACAGAGACTATTATAAAATAGATAGTAAATTTTCAGTTAAATTTTTACCAGTAATAGATTTGTTTTGGGTGCCGTTTTTCTCATTTATAGCATTTAGGGTAATGCTGGTTTCTTTTTCTGTATCTGTTTTCTTTTATCTTTTATTTTTTCGCAAATCTGGAGATATCGCATATTCTAATGCGATAGTCCCACTTTTTTCAGCTTCGCTAACTTTTACTCCAAGCTTTTATGAAGTGCATGATTTTCCCGAGAAAAGTCTTTTTTTCTATAAAAAAATGCTACAAAGAATGACGTGGATTTTGTCTACTAACCAATGGAAGAAAGACAAACTTAAAGAACTTTTCGGTCTTGATAGTCAGAAAATTTTGGTAGAATCAAACGCTGTGGAGCTGGAGTCTTTTGGAAGAGTAATATCAAAAAAAGAGGCAAGAGCAGAGCTGTCTTTGTCTGATGAAAAACCAATCGTATTGTATACGGGGCATCTGTATGGTTGGAAGGGTGTAGATACTCTCGCAGAGGCTGCACGTTTTTTACCAAACACCGTCATTTATTTTGTTGGCGGAACAAAAGACGATTGTGAACAATTTGTAAAAAAATACGGAGATATTGAATCGGTTAGAGTTATTGGTCATCGTCCTCATACCGAAATTCCATATTGGCAAGCTGCTGCTGATGTTTTAGTTTTACCAAATACAGCAAAAGAAAAAATTTCTGCTTTTTATACCTCACCAATGAAGCTTTTTGAGTATATGGCAAGCGGTAGACCTATTGTAGCTTCTGATTTACCGTCTATTAGGCAGATTACTGGTGATGATACCGCTGTGCTTTTTGAGCCAGATAATGCTCGATCGTTGGCCGATTCTATTTTATGTGTGTTGGGAAATACTAGTCTTGGTGGTAAAGTATCAGAGTTGGCCAAGGAAAGGGTGACAGTGCATACTTGGGAAAAACGCGCGTGTAGAATTTTAGATTTTATTAACATAGGAAAATAAAGATGTTTAAAACAATTTCTATATTGAAAAAAACCTTTGGACAATATGCCTGGCAGATTTTATTTTTGGCATTTTTGGGTTTTTTTAGTGCGTTACTTGAGGGTGTTGGTATAAACATTATTATTCCCGCTCTATCTTTTTTAATGGGAGGAGATGAAGCGCCCAACCTTATAACTAAAATAATTGCGTCTACCTTTGGTCATTTTAATATTACATTTAAATTTAGAGCACTTATTTTTTTGATGGTCGGTATGTTTTTATTGAGAGCTGTCGTAATGATGCTGTTTAATCTTGTTAGAGCTAGAGCAAATGCAAATTTTATAAGTAAGGAGACTGAAAAGCTTTTTTCTGGTGTACTCAAGGCCAACTGGTCATTTTTGTTACGTCAAAAAATAGGTTATTTGCAGAATACCATAATGAGGGATGTGCAGAGAACAGGTAATTTGTTTGACGTTATTATTCAATTTGTTCAATCATCTACGGGTTTTTTGATATATCTTATCGTCGCCGTAAATATTTCTCCCAAAATTACATTTTTTACGATGCTTGCTGGTGTTTTTTTGGTCTTTGTTTTCCGTCCGCTAGTGAGACGTTCTCAGATGATTGGTCAGGAAACCTCTGTCACTGAAAAAATTTTGTCTCAGCATATAAACGAACACATTATTGGAATGAAGGCGGTCAAATCTAGTGGTAAAGAATCGTCGGTATTTAATAAAGGTCTTTTGTTGATACATTCCCTCAGGAGGCTGGCTTTTAAAAATATTTTCGTCAGTTCTTTGGGGACAATTTTTATACAGCCTTTTGGTCTAATATTTATTGTCGTTGTTTTCTCTTTCTCTTATCGCGCGCCAGGTTTTAGTTTGTTGGTTTTTGCTGCCACACTATATTTAATACAGAAAATATTTATTTATTTGGGTTCAACACAGTCTTCTATACATTCAATAAATGAGTTAGTTCCTTATTCAGAACACATTAGATCTTTTGGCGAAAAACTTTCCAAAGAAGTAGAATCTGAAGGAAAAAATGATGTAAGTTTTTCTTTTAAAAAGAATCTCGTCTTTGACGGTGTTGGTTTTAAGTATAGTAAGGATTCTGCATCAATCATATCTGATTTTAATTTGAATATACAAAAAGGGGATACTATTGGACTTACGGGGCAATCTGGTGCAGGAAAGACCTCAATCGCCGATTTGGTTTTAAGGTTGTTTGATCCTACAGAGGGTTCTATTGAACTTGATGGTGTAAATATAAAAGATGTAAATATGAGAGAGTGGAGAGAGAGGCTTGGGTATGTTTCTCAGGATATCTTCCTTTTGAATGCTTCCATCGAAGAAAATATAAGATTTTATTCAGACGCAAGTGATGAAGATGTAGCGTTTGCTGCAAAGCAAGCATATATTTTTGATTTCATTCAATCTTTGCCTGATGGTTTTTCTACGGTTGTTGGTGATCGTGGAGTAATGTTGTCGGTGGGACAAAGGCAGAGAATTGTTTTGGCTAGAGTCATGCTTAGAAAGCCAGAGATTTTGATTTTAGATGAGGCCACTAGTGCTTTGGACAATGAGTCAGAATTGGCAATACAAAAAGCGATTAAGGAATTACATGGGAAAATAACCGTGTTGATTATTGCGCATAGATTATCGACCGTAGCTGATGTTGATAAATTGATAGTTTTAGATGGCGGTAGGGTTGTAGAAGAGGGTGACCCACAGGATCTTTTAAAAGATGAAAATTCATATTTTTATAAAAATTATCATTTGAATGCAAGGTAAAGTATTTTATGAAAGATTTTTTTATAAAAATTCCAAAAGTTATCTATGTTATTTTCTTCTTAAGTATTTTTGTTCGATTAATTTTGTTGGTGGCCTTACTCGCACATGGAGGCCAAAGTTCTCTTTTATTGGAAGACTCGATTGATTATAAATATCTTGGCGATAGCTTACTTGCTCACCATGAGTATGCAATAAATGGTGTAACCGAGGCTTTTCGTGGTCCTGGATACCCAATATTTTTCCTCCTTCTTGGCTGGTTTTCTTTACCTTTTTGGTTTGGGTCTGTACTGCAGATTATTGTGGCTTCTTTTGTGCCAGTTTTTATATATTTTTTAGCAAAAAAGTTTATCTATTTGTCAGATCGTTTTTCTTTTTTTGCAGCATGCCTCGTAATTTTTGAACCCATACAGATTTTTTATAGTGTTGTTCTTATGCCAGATTTATTTTTTTCTATTTTTTTTATGTTAGGGCTGTTCTTTTTAATGAAGTGGTTAATAAATCAAAATCTGAAATATGCTATATGGGCGGGAGTATTCATTGGTGTTAGCAATTATTTTCGTCCAGCAGGTCTTTATTTTTTAATTGCTGTTTTATTGTCTTTTCCTTTGTTTATGTTTTTTAAAAAAATACCAATAAGAAAATCTTGGCATTTGGCTTTGTGTGTTGTAGGTGTTGTACTGGTTATGATGCCTTGGTATGTGCGCAATTATGTTGCTTTTAATGAAGTGGGGTTTGTGTCAGCTGGAGCATACAATCTTTATGTTTATAGTGCAGCTTCTACGATGTCTCTTGCCACCGGTGATACACTTCAGCACTCTATGGAGTTTCTAGCTAGCGAATTGAAGAAAAATGCACCAGATCATAAAAACCCATCAAGTTTTAAAAATGAAGAGTATTTAAACCATAAATCAAAGGAAATAATATTTGCACATCCAACTGCTTATCTGAAATCATATTTTTTGGGATTGAACACTTTTTTATTTTCAGGAAATTACCATTATCTTTTGTCTAAATATAATGTGATTGATGTTCCCAAGAATGTGTCTTTTTCTTTGTATTTTGCACAGAATGGATTTTTGGCAGGAATTTCAGAAATCATGTCTGTAATTATTAATCCATATTTCTTTTTGGCTTTGTTGGGAAAAATATTTTGGGTAATTGTCGTATTGGGTTCTATCGTTGGCGCTTGGTTTTATAGAAAAAATATTACAGCATTTGTGTTTTTTCTTGCATTACTGTATTTTTGCGTGACGATATTATCAACAACTTTGGGTGTAGAAGCTCGGCATCGCTACATGCTCAATCCATTGATTTTCCTCTTTTTCACTGCTATGATTTCACACATCTATGATAGATTTGTCCGTTGCCGTACCCGTATATAACGAAGAGGATGTTTTAAAGGAGTTACTCCTTCGACTCAAATCTGCCCTTGAGAAGATGTCTATTTCCTATGAAATACTCCTTATAGACGATGGATCAAAAGATAAGACTCGTGAAATGGTGGTGGATTTTGCTAGAGAAGACAGCCACATAAAAGCTTTATTTTTTTCACGTAATTTTGGTCACCAAGCTGCTGTGTCGGCGGCTTTGGAGCATGCTTTGGGAGAAGCTGTGGTGGTGATGGACGGTGACTTGCAAGATCCTCCAGAATTTATTTCTGAATTATACAAAAAACATAAAGAGGGGTTTGATGTAGTGTACGCTGTTCGTAAAAAACGCAAAGAGTCTTTTTTGAAAAGATTTGCTTATAGCTCTTTTTATATCTTACTATCTCATTTTTCTGGTCCAATAAAACAACCGCGAGACGCTGGAGATTTTGCTTTGATGTCTCGCCGGGTAGTAGATCAGATGCGTTCATTTAGAGAAAAAAATAGATACGTGCGTGGATTGCGTTCTTGGGTCGGATTTACACAGACCGGTCTTGAATACGAGAGAGATAAAAGGTACGCGGGTGTGACCAAGTATTCTTTCTCCAAGCTTTTTAAGCTGGCTTACGGCGGGTTTTTTGCTCATTCTGGCGCGCCGCTTTTCATAGTTAACTTTTTTGGTTTACTCTTTGCCTTGGCTGCCTTTGTGGGAATTTTAATTATTTTGTCTTTAAAGTTGTTTACAGATAAATACATTCCAGGTTTTGCTTCTATATCTATCCTCATTCTTTTTATTGGTGGTGTGGAGCTTTTGTCTGTGGGGGTTATTGGTGAGTATATCCGACGTA
Organism: uncultured Candidatus Saccharibacteria bacterium; assembly: GCA_964441885.1. Classification (GTDB taxonomy): domain Bacteria; phylum Patescibacteriota; class Minisyncoccia; order Phycocordibacterales; family CALRHW01; genus SICJ01. The sequence goes on along the minus strand of CAYTVX010000001.1, from coordinate 23,650 downwards.
TTTATGATGAGGTAAAAGACCGCCCACTTTTTGTTGTTGAGAGAAAGATTAATTTTGATTCTGATGGAAAGTAAAGTCTATAAAGAGTTTAAAGAAATAGAGGAAAGACATTGGTGGTTTGTTTCCAGAAGAGAAATATTGCGCTCATTTTTAAGTGATTTGTTTCCACAAAAAAAATCTCGCAGGTCTCTGGATATTGGTTCTGGGCCGGGGATAAATTTGCCTATGATTGGAGAGTTTTCAGACAACCTAGTTTGTGTGGAACCGTCTTTGGATTCGGCCAATGAGATTAAAGAGAAATTTAGGAATGTGGAAGTGTTCCATGGTACGTTTCCGGAGGTTTCTGTTGAAGGGGAGTTTGATTTGATAACTATGTTTGATGTTATTGAGCATATTGATGATGAGAGTTCCGTGCTTTCTGCTATTAAAAAATATTTATCACCAAATGGTATATGTGTGGTGACTGTGCCCGCATATATGTTTTTGTGGAGTGAGCATGATGATATCGTGCATCATAAAAGACGTTATACAAAAAGTCAGCTTGTGGAAGTTGTGGAAAGATCGGGTTTTTCTGTGCTCCGGGTTAGTTATTTTAATACTTTTTTGTTTATACCTATAGCGTTGGTTCGTATTTTAAAAAACACATTTGGTTGGGGTCGAAATAATTCAGATTTCTCCATAACCCCTGTCTGGGCTAATGCTCTTTTGCGGTTGGTATTTTTGCTAGAGAAATCTTTTTTAAGGTATATGAATTTTCCTTTTGGCGTATCAATAATATGTGTTTTTAAGGTAGCTGAATTGAAATAATACCCAGCGTGGTCTATAGTTACATAAACCCAACTAATATTTGATTTATGACTAAAAATCTTCGTTATATTGTTTTATGTGGTTTGTTTGCTACTCCATTTATACCATTTATAATTATTAATCATTTTTTCTTTCCGTTTATTACCGGCAAGGCTTTTGTATTTAGGATCATTGTGGAGCTTGTGTTTGGTTTGTGGATTCTTTTGATGTTGAAAGATATTACATATAGACCAAAGAGGTCTTGGTTACTAGGAGTACTTGCACTTTTTGTTTCAGTGATTTTTATTGCTGATATTTTTGGTGTAAACTTTTACAGAAGTTTTTGGAGTAATTATGAGCGCATGGAGGGTTTTGTAAATCTTCTTCATTTGTCTGCTTATTTTTTGATGCTTGCAACTGTGTTGAAGACAGAAAAATGGTGGAATTATTTTTTCAATACGTCTTTTGGGGCAAGTGTTATTCTTTGTCTTTTTTATGCATTACCCCAGATTTATGGAAATGCAGATATTCACCAAAGTTCTGATCGTATTGATGCTACGTTTGGTAATGCTACATATTTTGCTGCTTACTTACTTATAAATATGTTTTTGGCTTTGTTTTTGTTGATGCGCTCAAACAAAGTTTACCTCAAATGGCTTTATGGCATTGGTATAGCATTAGAGTTTTTCTTAATGTACAAGACGCAGACTAGAGGTGCTTTGGTGGGTCTTGTTGGTGGATTATTTGTTTCTACTATTTTGCTCTCTATTTTGGGTGGACAGAAAAAGATGTTTAGAAAATTTGCTATTGGAGCACTTGTTTCTTTGGTGCTTATTGTTGGGGGTTTGTTTATGGCGAAAGATTCATCTTTTGTGAAAAGTAGTCCAACCTTAGTAAGATTTACAGAGATTTCTCTTAAGCAGGAATTTTTAAAAGGCCAAGGTAGATACTATATTTGGCCAATGGCGATAAAGGGGTTTAAAGAACATCCTGTACTTGGTTGGGGGCAGGAGAATTTTAATTATGTTTTTAATAAAAACTATGATCCTAGAATGTACTATCAGGAACAATGGTTTGATCACACCCACAATGCCGTTTTAGATTGGCTTGTTTCCGGAGGTGTTTTGGGTCTTGGTGCTTACTTATCTATCTTTGTATTTCTTTTGTATTATATTTGGCGTAAAAAATTGGAAGATTTTTCTATCACTGACAAAAGCATTCTCACGGGTCTAATTGTTGGATACTTTATACAAAATTTATTTGTATTCGATAATATCACTAGTTATTTATTATTCGTGATGATTTTGGCTTATGTGTATTCAGCAAAAACCCCATCTACAGCAAAACCAATTGCTCCAAACTTGCAGTTTGGTAATACAGGACTTGGTGTTGTTGCAGCTCTTCTACTTGTGGCCACAATATTTACTTTATACAAGGTAAACATAAAACCAATGCAGGCAACCACCGCTCTTATATATGCTCTCGCGCCAGAACCTGGTGGTGCCTATGATTACGCCAAGGATCTTCTGTCTTTTAAAAAATCTATAGCGTATGACACTTTTGGTAATGGAGAGGCTAGAGAACATCTCATCCTTCTTTCTCAAAAGTTGTCAGTAGAGAATGTTCCAAATGATTTGCGTTCAGCTGTATTCCAATCTGCTAGTAGTGAAATGGCAAAACAGATTGAAGAAAACAAGGAGCCGGATGCGCGTTACTATTTATTTTTAGGATCTTTGTTGGGTAGATATGGAGTGTTTGATCATGCATTAAATTATCTTACTCAGGCTCACAGTCTGAGTCCAAGAAAGCAAACGATACTTTTTGAATTATCAAATGTATATTTTGCACAAAATAAACCGCTTGAAGCACTCGCTGCTTTAAAAGAGGCGTTTGATCTGTCTCCTGAATACTTAGAAGCTCGTCTAGCGTATTTTACTGGCGCTATACAAGCAGGGAAATATGATCTTGCAAATGAAATAATCTCGGTTGTTCCTAGGAGTAGTTATTTGTTTAACGAAAGAGTGTTGAGTACTTATGTATTTGTAAAAAATTATGATGCGGCTATATCTATTTTAAAAGATCGTGTTGCCACAGATCCTAAAAATCCTCAGTATAGACTTTCTTTAGCTGCTGGTTATTTAGAAATGGGTAATAAAGATATGGCTATTAAATCGCTACAAGAATTTATAGAGATTGATCCAAATGCCTATAAAAAACAGGGGGAATATTATATAAGTGAAATCAGGGCAGGAAGAAAGCCTTAGGCTTTGATAAAATTTGACTTTTTCTTTGTGAACTGCTAATGTGTATTTCAGTGAGCGCGAGCTTACTTCAAAACAAACGAATGTCTGCGTAAGTCCCCCCTCGTGGGGGTTTTGCGTTTATGTGTGGTGTATATATAATAAATATATCATTGTATTGAGCCGTGGTCGGCGATAGCACTCACATAGACATTTGTTTTGGAGTTTGCACCGCCGACCGCGACTCGATGTAATGAAATACAACATGGATCATCTACAGCAAGACGTATCTCTTTCTCTTCATACTACATTTCGCATAGGGGGTAAGGCTAAGTATTTTGTTTTAGCAAAAACAGTTACAGAGATTAAAGATGCTATTTTATTTGCGCAGGGAAAAGACCTGCCTTTTTTTGTGCTTGGTGGCGGTTCCAATCTGCTTGTATCTGATGATGGATTTGATGGTTTGGTGATTAAGATAAATATTGTGGGCGTAGAGTGGAAAAATGTGGCTGATGGAGTGGAGGTGACAATGGGTGCTGGGGAAAATTGGGACGACGTGGTGGCGCTTTCCGTAGAGCGTGGACTTTCTGGTTTTGAGAATCTTTCCGGTATTCCTGGTACGGTGGGTGCTGCTCCCGTACAAAACATTGGTGCATATGGAAGGGAAATTAAAGATACGCTTTCTTGGGTTGAGGTTTTTGATACTAAGGCGTTGTCTTTGTGTATATTAAAGGCAGAAGAGTGTCGTGCTGGATATAGAGATAGTATTTTTAAAACACCAGAAGGAAAAAAGTATATTGTTACTAGAGTGGCGTGTACTCTTGCTAAAAATGTGCAGCCAGAAATTTCATATAAAGACGTATCAATTTTTTTTACAAAGAACAGTGTTATTAGTCCCTCTGTTTTAGATGTTAGAAATGCGGTGCTTTCCATACGAAAAGAAAAACTTCCAGACTTGGCTTTGTATGGCACCGCCGGTTCTTTTTTTAAAAACCCTGTTGTGTCACAAGAACATTTTGACTCTATAAAGAAAAAATTTCCAGAGATTCCTTTTTTTGATGCACCAGATAATAATAAAAAAATTCCTGCTGCATGGATTCTTGATAATATTTGTAAATATAAAGGTTACAGGGTGGGGAATGTGGGTGTGTATAAAAATCAACCTCTTGTGATTGTAAATTTTGGCAACGCAACGGCAGATGAAATAAAAAAACTTGCAGATGAAATGTGTGAGTGTGTGAAAAAAAATACAGAAATTAATTTAATGCCAGAAATTGTTTCGCTTGGCTTTTAATTTTTCTGCGCGCGCAATTGTTATCCACACTTGTGTACGAAAAAATATTGTATTTGAAATGTATATGTAACATAATTAATGTTGTAAGCTTTGTCATTTTAGAAAGGTCGTTGAACAAAGTAACTTTAGAAATTTTTAAATAAAATATCATGGCTGCAAAAAAACGAAAAGCTCCTGCAAAAAAGCGAAAGACTGTAAAAAAAGCTAAGAAAGCAAAGAAAACTACAAAGCGACGACGATAATCTCATGTAGTTTGAGAAAAAATAATCTCTCCCGAGCGGAGAGATTATTTTTTTGTTAAGTCATTAAATATGCTACAATACCCCCACGACCCATGTTTTTAGTTGATAAAATAATTGGCTCTCAGAACGACAGAGTCATAAAAAAGCTAGAACCAATAGTTGAAAAAATCAACTCTTTTGAACCTATTTATGAAAAGCTTTCAGATCAGGGGCTGAAAGATAAGACAGCTGATTTTAAGGCTCGTTTGGGGAAAGGGGAAACCCTAGATGATATTTTACCCGAAGCATTTGCTCTTGTAAGGGAGGCCTCAAAACGTACTCTAAATCAACGACATTTTGATGTACAGCTTATGGGAGGAATCATTCTTCATCAGGGTAATGGTGCAGAAATGCGCACCGGTGAGGGGAAGACTCTGGTGGCAACTCTTCCTGCATATTTAAACGCCCTTTCTGGAAAAGGTGTGCACGTGGTTACTGTAAATGATTATCTTGCTCGTCGTGACGGTGTGTGGATGGGGCAGGTTTATTCTGCACTTGGTCTTTCTCTTGGAGTAATGAATCACGAGGCTTCATACATATATGATCCTCTTCATACTGAACTTGATAAAAAACGTGATGAAACAGGTTCATTTAAAGTTGTGTACGAATTTTTGCGTGGCGTAACTCGCAGACAAGCTTATGAAGCAGATATTACATACGGAACAAATAACGAATTTGGTTTTGACTACTTGCGTGACAATATAGAGTACGAACAATCTCGTTTGCGTCAGCGTGAACATAATTTTGCAATTGTAGATGAAGTTGATTCTATTCTTATAGATGAAGCGCGTACGCCTCTTATTATTTCTGCGCCCACAAGTGAATCAGAAGATTTGTATAAAACATTTTCTAGTATTGCGTCAAAGATGGAAAAAGAAAAACATTTTACCGTTGATGAAAAACTACGCGCAGTAATATTAAATGATGAAGGAATAAATTTTGCTGAAAAAATGCTCGGTATCCAAAATATTTATTCAGAAAAGGGAATTAAATATGTTCATCATCTAGAAACCGCAGTGAGAGCTAAAGCGCTTTTTGAAAAGGATAAGGCTTATGTTGTAAAAGATGGTGAAGTTGTGATTGTGGATGAATTTACCGGCAGGCTTCAGCCTGGACGAAGGTGGTCTGAGGGTTTGCATCAGGCTATAGAGGCAAAAGAGGGAGTGAGTATTCAAAAAGAGTCTCGTACATTTGCTTCTATTACATTTCAAAATTATTTTAGACTTTATAAAAAGTTATCTGGTATGACGGGTACAGCCATGACTTCTGCTGAAGAGTTTTATAAGGTTTATGGTTTTACAATAATCGCTGTGCCAACTCATAGACCGCCACAGAGAAAAGATTTAAACGATTTTATTTTTCAGACAGAAGCTGGGAAGTTTAAAGCTGTAGCGAGACAGATAAAAGAACTCTATGCTCTGGGACGTCCTGTGCTTGTGGGTACCGTGTCTATAGATAAAAATGAACTCCTTTCTAAATATCTGGAGCAAGAGGGAATTCCACATCAGCTTTTAAACGCAAAAAATCACGAAAAAGAAGGAGAGATTATCTCTCAAGCTGGAAAAAAGGGTGCTGTTACAATTGCTACAAATATGGCTGGTCGTGGAGTGGATATAAAACTTGGAGGAAATCCCACTACGACAGAAGCTTATGAAGAGGTGAAAAATCTCGGTGGACTTTTTGTGCTTGGTACAGAGCGACATGATGCACGGCGCATAGACAATCAGCTTCGAGGACGTGCCGGAAGACAGGGTGATCCAGGCGCGACGCAATTTTTTGTTTCTCTTGAAGATTCGCTTATGAGAATTTTTGCTTCAGACACAATTAAAAAACTAATGGGTAGATTTGGCATACCAGATGATGAACCAATCCAAAACCGCCTCATTACACGTTCTCTTGAAACAGCACAGACAAAAATAGAAGGCTTTAATTTTGATGCACGAAAACATATTCTTGAATTTGATGATGTGCTCAATTATCAGCGAAAAATCGTCTATGAGCGTCGTCGTAAAATTTTGTTTAGCACAAAAAACGAACTTGCTGAGTATGTTACCGGTCTTACTGAAAAAGAAATAGATCTGAGTGATGATTCTTTCGCTCTGGCTGTGCGCCGGTTGGTGCTTCAGGCTATTGATATGTTTTGGATTGAGCACCTTGAAGTAATGGATTATATGCGTTCAAGTGTAAATCTGCGCGCATATGGCCAGAGAGACCCACTTGTAGAATATAAAAAGGAGGGTTTGCGACTATTTAAAGAAATGGAGCAGGCTGTAGAGGATGAGGTGATAAAACTTTTGCCAAATATTGCGAGCGACATGTTTTTTAAAGAACCGGAAAATTTAAAAGAAGTACATGACCAAGCTTCTATTATTGGGGCTGGTGATGGGGGCAAAACCTCTACACCGGCATCTTCAGCAATGAAAAACGCAGATGGTGAAAAAGTGGGTCGCAACGATCCGTGCCCTTGTGGTAGCGGAAAGAAATATAAGCAGTGTCATGGTAAGTAGAAAAAATGATTGAAACTACAATACAATTTATTCAGAGTGTTATTTTGCCACTTGGAGCTTGGGGTGTATTTCTCGGTTCTCTTCTTGAGGAGGTTGTAGCTCCAATTCCATCTGCTCTGGTTCTCACTTTTTCAGGATTCCTCTTTTTGAAAGGTTCATTTTCTATAGCTTTTTTATTTAAGCTTATTTTAACCGTTGTTCTGCCGGCGTCACTCGGTGTTACTATCGGTTCTTTTTTTGTTTATGGATTGGCCCATGTTTTTGGTAAACCAATTCTTGTAAAATGGGGTAAGTGGCTCGGTTTATCGTGGAATGATATAGAAAAACTGCAAACAAAATTTGATTCAGAAAATATTGACGAATGGGCTTTATTTTTTCTGCGTACCATTCCTATTATACCGAGCGTAGCGATTTCGGCTTTTTATGGGCTTATTCGTTACGATATGAAAAAGTATTTTATTTACACTTTTTTGGGTACATGCATTAGGGCAACGATTTTGGCTTTGGTGGGATGGCAAGTGGGTGCGCTGTATTATAGGTATGCTGACTTGATTGGAAAAATAGAGGATTTTTTTCTTATGGGTATTGGACTTGTTTGTATTCTGTTTGTCTTGTATAGAATCCGCAAGAAGAAATCCTCTGTGATATAATATTTTTATATGAAAGGAAAATTGATTGCTATTGTGGTTATATTATTGATCATTGCTGGAACGATTTTGCTGGTAAAATCTCCTGGTAAGCCAGGCAAGCTTGATAGTTTTGCCTCTTGCGTAAAGGATAGCGGAGCTATATTTTACGGAGCATTCTGGTGTCCGCATTGTAGAGATCAAAAGGCTTTGTTTGGTAAATCAATAAAAAATTTAACTTATGTAGAATGTTCTACTCCAGACAGCAACGGGACTATGCAGGTGTGTGTAGATAAGAATATAAAAAAATATCCAACTTGGGACTTTAAGGATGGAAGTCGGGTAGAAAAGGTACTTTCTTTGGAGGAGCTTGCTCAAATGACTAGTTGCACCCTTCCTTAAAATTATATAAATGAATATTTCTGAATTAGTTACAGCAGTATTTTCTTGGGGCACACTATTTGCAGATGTCGTTTTAGTGCTTTTTATTTTATGTTTAGTGATTAAGAATGGTTTTGCCGATCGTACTGTGTCATGGGTGGGAGAGCGTGCGCTTGGAATATCTTTCCTGCTGGCTCTCAGCGGTCTTTTGGGGAGTCTGATTTATTCTGAGGTGGTTGGTTTTGAGCCGTGTATATTGTGTTGGGTCCAGCGTCTATTTTTGTATCCACAAGTAGTCTTACTTGGTTTGGGTTTTTGGTGGAAAGATAAAAGCATCCTGCCTTATGCTTATGGGCTTTCTGTACTTGGTGGAATCGTAGCCTTTTATCATTCTTTTACAAATCTCGGAGGGCATTCGTTTACTCCTTGCACATCTGATGGTGGCGCTTGTGCAAAACAATACGTTTTAGAATTTGGCTATATTACTATTCCTGTGATGGCGCTCACAATTTTCGCGCTTATGGTAGTTACTTTTATTGCGGAAAAGAAGAGATCTAAAATTTTTAGTATAAAATAAATTTATGAATAATTGGTATGCTAAAACCGTATCAGAATCACTAGCCACTCTTTTTTCAGACACGCATGGACTTACACAGAGTGAAGTAGAAATAAGGTTGAAAAAAAATGGGCCAAACAAGCTCCCAGACGCTCGGGTAGAGGGTCATATTGTGCTTTTTTTAAGACAGTTTCAGAGTTCACTTATATACATTTTGCTCGTTTCTGCTGTGATTGTGTTTTTTTTGGGTGAGCATGTAGATGCGTACATTATTTTATTTGTTCTTATTGCCAACGCCATTATTGGTTTTTTACAAGAGGGTAAGGCACAAAACACTCTTGCGGCATTAAAAAATTTTACTAAAACTGATGCTGTGGTGGTGCGAGACGCTCGAGAGATGGTGGTACTAGACGAAGAGCTTGTGGTAGGAGATATTGTGATATTGCGAGAAGGAAATAAGCTGTCAGCGGATGTACGACTCATAGAGACGACCAATTTTAAGGTAGATGAGTCTGCTCTTACTGGAGAATCATTGGCGGTACAAAAAGAATCCGGAGTGGTTGAGGGTAAAGATGTTCCAGAAGCAGATCAGCGCAACATGGCTTTCAAGGGCACTTTTGTTGTTGCTGGTACTGCTCGTGCGCTCGTAGTATCTACCGGTGTGGATACTGTTATAGGTAAAATTTCTCAAAAAATTATTACCATAGATTCTGATGCTCCTTTAAAAAAAGATATTCAGAAGTTGTCTAGATTTTTGAGTGTCGCTGTGTTGGTAATAAGCGCGCTTGTGTTTGTGTTGGGTATATATTTTGGAAATTCTGTAAGAGATATGTTTCTTACTTCTGTCGCCGTTGCCGTATCTCTTATTCCAGAGGGTTTACCAATAGTCATTACTTTAGTGCTTGCTACTGGTGTATATAGAATGGCAAAGCGCAACGCTTTGGTAAAAAAATTGCAGGCGGTGGAAGCGCTTGGTCAAGCAAAAATTATTGCTGTAGATAAAACAGGGACTATTACAAAGAATGAGTTGATGATTGAGCGTGTATTTGTGGGGGGGAGTATGTTTGAGGTTTATGGTAGTGGATATGATTCTAGTGGTGAGGTGAAACTTGATGGACAGGTGGTAGATCCAGCCAATCATCCAGAGTTACTTTATATGGGGAAAATAGGTACATTTTGTGCAGATGCTCGTGTTTCTTTTTTGGAGAAGGAAGGTGTGTGGAAAGTATCTGGAGATCCTACCGAAGCGGCAATGTTGGTTTTTGGTGAAAAGGTTGGCTTTGATAAAGATGATTTAGAAAAAGAAGAACCAAGGGTTTTGGATATTGCCTTTGATTCTATAAGAAAATTTCACACTACACTTCACAGTGTAAAAGGAAAAAAGTTTCTCACTATAGTTGGAGAGCCAGAAAAGATACTTTCACTTGCAACGTTTGTATGGAATAAGAATGGCAAAGAAAAAATATCACCCGCAGATAAAGATCTTTTTGAAACACAAATTCACAGTCTTTCAAGAAGGGGACTTCGTGTGATTGCTTGTGCTGTAAATGAAAACGCGGGCGAAGATGTGGAGCTTGATAATTTGCCACCACTTACTCTGGTGGGTCTTTTTGCAATGCGAGATGTACTTAGGGAAAATGTATTTGAATCTGTGCGATTGGCGCAAGAAAATGGAATTAAGGTAGTGATGATTACTGGTGATCATAAGATCACAGCTGAAGCTCTTGCTCAGGAAGCTGGTATTTTTAATGTGGGAGATAGGGTGATGATGGGAAAAGAACTGGAAAGCATGAGTGTAAAAGAGCTCGCTCATCATATTGGAGCTGTCACTGTTTTTGCGCGAGTGACGCCAGAGCACAAGCTAAGAATAATTGAGGCATATAAATTGCGTGGCGACATTATTGCTATGACGGGGGATGGTGTAAACGACGCACTTTCTTTGGTTGCCGCAGATTTGGGTATCGCAATGGGTAAAATTGGTACAGAGGTTACAAAAGAGGCTGCAGACATTATTTTACTTGATGATAATTTTAAAAGTATTATTGCCGCTATAGAAGAGGGAAGAAATATTTACGCAAGCATAAAGAAAGTCATCCTTTATCTTTTTTCTACAGGTATGGGTGAGTTGCTCGTGGTGGTTGGGGCTTTGTGTTTCATAATGCCACTTCCTCTTTTGCCAAGTCAGATTTTGTGGCTCAACCTTGTAACAGACGGATTTTTGGTGGTTGCGATGGCTTTAGAGCCTAGAGAGAAGCTTGCTAAAATTGGCACACATTTACGAAATAAGTTTTTTATAGATAGGACAGCTATTTTTAGAATTATTATGATGGGTGCGGTAATGATGGTTGGTACACTTTACGTATTTAAACAGGTTTATGAATTGGATATGGTGATGGGTTGGACTATGTCTCTCACTACACTTGCCGTATTTCAGTGGTTTAATGCTTGGAATTGTAGATCAGAAAATAACTCTATTTTTACAAAAAGAATATTTTCAAATTGGTATCTGGTCGGTGCGACTATAATTGTAGTTGGTTTACAGCTTGTGGCTGTTTATACACCCTTTATGCAAAAGATTCTTCATACTACAGCTTTGGGTTTAAACGAGTGGATTGCTATCATTTCAATATCAACGATTGTAATTATTATTGAAGAGTTTAGAAAATTTATCGTTAGGCGTTTGGGACATAAACATTTGCACGCAGTCTCTTAGCGTGTTATGTTTTTCACATGAATACTCTAAAGATTGTTACCCACAACGGCAATTTTCATTCTGATGATGTGTTTGCTGTTGCCATATTACAAATAGCTCTTGGTGGTGAAGCACAGATAGAAGTAGTGCGCACACGAGATGAAGCACAATTTGCAAATGCAGATTTTCTTGTAGATATAGGCGGAGAGTATGATGAATCAAAAAACAGATTTGATCATCATCAAACCGGTGGAGCGGGAGCACGACAAAATGGAATTCCCTTTGCTTCTGCTGGTCTTGTTTGGAAAAAATATGGTGAGCAGATTTGTGGTAGCAGGGAGGTAGCAGACGCTGTTGATGAAAAATTAATTTTGCCGATTGATGCCAATGATAATGGTGTAAATATTTATAGCTCCAATGAAGACGGTTTTTTACCGTACACAATTCAAGACATTATGCATGTCTTTCGTGTTTCATGGAAAGAGACTGGAGAGTCAAATGATGAAAGATTTTTTGAAATGGTGCCCCTTGCAAAAAAAATTCTTGAAAGACAAGTGATTGCTATAAGAGATTCTAAGGAAGCAGAAGCTTTGGTAGAGAAAGATTATGCGCTAGCAGAAGATAAACGTTTGGTGGTGCTTTCTGGAAAGTATCCTTGGTTTGATGTTTTGATGAGTCACCCAGAGCCACTCTTTGTTGTTTTTTATGAACCGGTGAATGATTTTTGGAAAGTAAATGCTGTTTGTGATGGTTCTCAAGTATTTAAAAATAGAAAAAATTTTCCTGCGAGTTGGGGTGGAAAGAGAGATAAGGAGCTTGCAGATGTAACTGGTGTAGAGGATTCACTCTTTTGTCACAGTAAACTTTTTCTTGCAGTAGCAAAATCTAAGGAGGGAGCAATCGCACTTGCGAAAATCGCACTTGAAAACTAGCCAAAATACTATAGTATCAAGTATAAGATGGCATTTATCGACGAACTAAAACTTCATATAAAGGCAGGAAACGGCGGAAACGGCGTGGTGCGTTGGCGTCAGGAAAAGGGCAAGGATCATGCTGGGCCCGCTGGTGGTAACGGTGGAGGAGGTGGAAATGTGTATATACAGGCCGTACGAGACCTGGCTATTTTTCGTAAGTACAAACACGTCAAAGAGATTGTTTCAGAAGATGGTGGACCAGGACTTAAAAATAGTATGCATGGTAAAAATGGAAAAGATCTCATTATTGATTTTCCTGTCGGTAGTGTGTTGACCAATCTTACGACTGGGAAAAAGTTCAGTCTTTTAAAGAGTGGAGAAAAATTGCTGATACTTGAGGGTGGTCGTGGTGGCTTGGGCAATGAGCACTTCAAAGCCTCTACCAATATTCGTCCAAAAGAATTTACAAATGGAAAAGAAGGTGAAGGGTCAGATTTTTTTATAGAGCTTGAACTCGTTGCTGATCTAGGTCTTGTGGGACTTCCAAACGCAGGAAAGTCTAGCTTGTTAAACGCACTTACTAATGCAAAAGCGATGGTGGGTAATTATGAGTTTACAACTCTAGAGCCAAATCTAGGTGATATGTATGGTTTCATTATCGCAGATATTCCGGGTCTCATTGAAGGAGCTTCTCAGGGTAGGGGTTTGGGGCATAAATTTTTGAGACATATAAAACGTACACGAATGCTCCTACATTGTATTTCAGTTGAAAATGAAGATGTGGTGGGTGTATACAAGACAATTCGTAAAGAGCTTGCTGACTATGGGCAAGAGCTTGAGTTAAAAAAAGAAATTATTGTACTTACAAAAACAGATGCCGTAACAGAAGCGGTTTTGAAAGAAAAAAAGAAAGCACTGTCAAAACACAATAAAGAAATTTTCTCAGTATCAATATTGGACGATGATTCAGTAAAGGAGTTTAAAGACAATCTTGTAAAAAAACTTAAATAAATTTTATGTCATCTGACTATAAGTTAACAGTTGGTTTGGAAGTACATGCAGAGCTAAAAACTCAGACAAAGATGTTTTGTAACTCAAAGAATAATCCTGAGGAAAAACGTCCAAATACAAATGTGTGTCCTGTGTGTATGGGTCATCCCGGAACTTTACCTGTGATAAATAAAGAGGCTGTGAGGCAGGTGCTTCGACTTGGTCTTGCGGTGGGTGGAAAGCTCGCAGACTTCACTGAGTTTGATAGAAAAAACTATTTCTATCCAGATATTCCAAAGGGGTATCAGATTAGCCAATACAAGCATCCACTCGTCTCTGGTGGTCATATTGCAGGCGTAGCACTCACTCGTGTGCATCTGGAAGAGGATACAGCCAAGTCTTCTCATGAAAAGGGGGATCACAGTCTCGTAGACTTTAATCGTGCAGGAGTGCCCCTTATGGAGCTCGTTACAGAGCCCGTGATTCATAGTGCACAAGAGGCTTCTAGTTTTGCACGGGAGTTGCAGCTTTTATTACAGTATCTTGGAGCGGGGGAGGCAAATATGGAAAAGGGGGAGATGCGTGTTGAGGCTAATATCTCTGTAAGTAATAAAGAAGGAGTGCTTGGTACAAAGGTGGAAGTAAAAAATCTAAATTCTTTTAGAGCTGTTGAGAAGGCAATTGAATACGAAACTAAAAGACATGTTGAGTTGATTGAAATAGGTGAAAAGGTGATACAAGAAACTAGGGGGTGGGATGAGCAAAAGGAAGTTACTTTTTCTCAGCGTTTAAAAGAAGACTCTCATGATTACAGATATTTTCCAGATCCAGATCTTCCAAAAATTTATATTTCTCAGATAGAAGAATTTTCAAACAAAGTGCTTATGAAAAGTATGCCTGAGTTGCCGTGGGAGAGGAGAGAGCGTTTTATAAAAAATTATGGAATGAAAGCAGAGGATGCAGAAATGTATGTGCGACTCACAGCTCTTGGTACTTACTTTGAATTGGCCGTGTCTTCTTTTGAAGGGGACAAGAAGCTTGTGAGATTGGCTTCAAACTATATCTCATCAGATCTGCTCGGTCTCATAAAGTCTGCTACTTCAAATATAGACGAGGCCTTGGCCAACATAGAAGTAAAAATACAGGCACCTAGTTTTGGTAAACTGATGCGTATGGTGGGTGAGGAAAAAGTCTCTTCTCGTGGAGCAAAAGATATTTTGAAAATTATGTATGAGAGTGGTGGGGCGCCAGAAGAAATTGCTGAGTCAGAACATTTGCTTCAGCAAAGCAACGTGGATGATTTGAAAGTTGTAATAGAAAAAATTGTCGCAGATAATCCAAATGTTGTTGTTGATTATAAAAAGGGAAAAGAGTCAGCTCTACAATTTTTTGTGGGGCAGGGAATGAAAGCTACAAAAGGTTCTGCGAACCCAACTGTTTTAAAAGAAATTTTAATTGAATTGTTAAAGTAAAAAATAAAATAAGTAAAATAAAAACACCGTTTCAAAATTGAAATGGTGTTTTTATTTGCGGATTGTTGTTCTTAATCTTCGAGATGTAAAACATCCAATTTTTTAACTTGATTTCCTCTCTTTCGTGTGTTTGAATTTTTTGATCCCATGTATGCGATAAATGCCTCCACGTCTTCTTTTTTGTATACACGGTAATTATTTATTGGGTGTCGACTCGCTTCAAACTTTCCAGCTTTGTCCCAATTGCGGAGCGTAAGGGGTGTGACACCTAAAATTTTTGCTGTTTGTTTGATTGTGAGAAATGATTCATTCATTGGATAAAACTTAGATAAACCTTAATAAACATTAGTAGTAATAATAAACAAATTTGTATAGTTTATCAATGTTCATGTATGTTGATAACTTTTACTTATTAAAATTAAGTACCGTCTGTTTTTATAAAATATCCTGCATTGAAAAATATTTCAGAGATCTACTTCATCCTTAGGTAAATAATCTGATGTTATATTTTTCAACATATTTCTGCTCTAAAAAAGTCTTTGTTTAATAAAAATTAAACAGAAAAAAATATATAAAAAAATAACAAAGCTATCCCCAAAAAATCGTTCAAAAAATCTAGCTAAAAAGTTATACTTATACCAATGAACAGTGAGCTATATTTTGAAGGAAAAAAGTACATCTCGGCTAAACGAGCTTCTGAAATAACTGGCTATAATTCGGATTATATCGGACAACTTTGTCGTGGATTTAAAATTGAAGCAAGGCGTGTGGGAAGGGGTTGGTTTATGGGCGAAGACTCTGTCTTGGAGCATAAAAAAAATGCTTCAGAAAAGTCACGCGGAATTATATATTTTCCACCAACCATAAATCACTATTTACAACCATTTTCTGAAACCTTCAATCAGCTTCAGCCTTCACGAGATTTCTCTCTCTCTTCAATCTTGGACGAAAAGCTAAAAAAGACACTTTTTTACTTGGCGCTTATTCCTCTACTTTCCCTTATATTTTTCTTTGTAAGTATTTCACACAACAAAGATTTTCAATCAAAAGTCACAATTCTTTCTGGTGATTTTATTTCTTTCAATCAAACACTAGTTTTAAAAACATTACCAAGTGCCACTTCACAATTTGCACTTGCACTACAGTCAGTAAATGGTTCTTCTATTTTTAATTCTGCAGGAAGATTTTTAGATCACCTCGCACTCAACACTTATCATTTTATTTCTGGTTTATTTAATTTTGAAACAGTAAATACTTTTGTTTTACTTGATACAAAACATATTGATGCGGTCAACAAAAATGATTCCGAGTATAACCATATCGGTGTTGTGACCTCACCAAGTACGGGAAACGCTGTGGAAGATGAAAGGCTTAAAAAGAAAATCAAAGATTCATTTTCAGATGAGACAAAAGTTTATCCAGACAATTCTGGGACTTCTGGCGTGATAAAGCCTGTGTTCAAAAAGTCTTCAGATCAAGATTATTTATATGTGGTGGTGCCCGTTGGAGATTAAGTTGGTGTTTATCCTCGGTGCTCTAGAAGAGCTTCGAGGATAGGCTCTAGCCTAAAAGGTCGAAAAAATTATTAAAAAATTATTAAGAAGAAATTATTATGATCAGAAAAATTAATGCGGGGCAATCAATTGCGGCAAGCTTCTTCATCACCCTCACATTAGCTTTGGGTTTTGTGTTTATCGAACCCTTAGTAACAAGGGCTATTGAAGATCAGTTTACCGTTACGCAGGTTATTACATCAGAAATTTCATTCGTGACTCCTACAAGTGATCTCACAATGAACGGTTCTATTGCCGGTCTTACTGGAGGTGTGTCATATGGTTCTACCACAGTAAGAATATTCACAAACGATACAAGTGGATTTACAGCAACAATAAAGGCAAGTTCTTCACCAGCAATGCAAGGAAATGTGGCCGGTACAATTGCTGACTACACACCAGCAACTGCGGGTATTCCAGACTATGCGTATTCAGTGCCATCTGGTGAGGAGTTTGGGTTTACAGTGTCAGGAAGTTCTACTACTTTTATGGCACAAAAGTTTTTAGACGATGGAGCAAGTGTGTGTAACTCAGCTGGAGGAGTGGATACAAGCACATCAGCAACGTGTTGGATGGGTCTATCGACTACAGCAACATCTACACTTGTATCAAATACGTACACAGCAGCTTCAGGTGCAACATCCACTATCGTTTGGAGACTCACAGTAAGTCCTAACAGCTCTGTTCCAGAAGGTACTTATGTTTCAACGTCCACAATTACAGCAGTTACAAATTAAGTTATTCTCATGACATCTAAACAAAAAAAATACATATTCAGAATGACTGTTGTTGTCATCGCT
>CAYTVX010000001.1:0-6458 GCA_964441885.1 uncultured Candidatus Saccharibacteria bacterium | reverse complement strand
CATGACATCTAAACAAAAAAAATACATATTCAGAATGACTGTTGTTGTCATCGCTTTTGCTTTTTTCCTTGTCCCAAAATCTTTCGTCTCTGCATACGTCATTGAGACGATACCGGGCCAAGATGTATTTGGGGATTTTGTGGCGGGTCCTGGAAAAGTTGAATTGGAAATAAAACCAGGAGAAAGTGTAACAAGAAATATTACTGTAACAAACAGAATGGGTGACACTCGTTTTTTCAATCTCGAGATAGAAGATTTTACTGGTTCATTGGATACAGAGGCTACCGTGGTTCTCCTTGGTAGTGAGAAAGGACCTTACTCCTTAAAAGATTATGTGTCTTTTCCAGAAAAAAGTTTTGAGTTGAAACATGGGCAACGTGCAGTAATACCAGTAACAATATTTGTTCCGGCAGATGCAGAGCCGGGCGGTTTGTACGGAAGCGTGCTCTCAAGCACTGTGTCTAAACCAAATGGTCAGTCTGGTTCAACAAATTCAATCATTGCTCGAATTGGGACATTGTTTTTTATTACTGTTCCGGGTCAAGTGCATCATCAAGGCAAGCTTACAGAGTTTGCAACAAAGGGAGCACAAAAGATTTTTGGTTCAGGTCCAATAGATTTCAGACTTCTCTATGAAAATAAAGGAAGTATCCATGTGAATCCTTATGGAGAAATTCGTATAAAAAATCTTTTTGGAAAGGAGGTGGGATATATAGAGGTGGATCCTTGGTATGCAATGCCTGGGTCACTTCGTTTGCGTGAGGTGGAATGGAAGAGTTCTTTCCTTGTTGGAAAGTACACAGCGGTTGCTTCTATAAATAGAGGCTATGACAACGTAATAGACACAATGGAGTTTTCTTTTTGGGTAATACCAGTAAAACTTCTCGCTATTGTAGTTATTGCACTTGCTTTGTTTATTCTAGCGATTCGGTTTGTTGTTAATCGTTTTGAAATTCGAAAGAAATAAAAATGTCTAAAGCAAAGATTTATATTTCATCAATTATTTTATTCACGCTTTTTGTGTGGATTTTTGGTGGAGATACTTCATTTGCTCAAATGGCGGGTACGGCATACAAGATCCAAAGTGACAGTATAAATTTTGGAGGAGGATATTCTTCTTCTACTACTTATAGAAGTGAAAGCACTTTTGGAGAAATTGCCACAGGAAGTTCATCAAGTGCTACTTATGGTCTACAAGCTGGATATCAGCAAATGCAAGAAGTATATGTTGCCATTGTTCCGCCAGTATCAGACGTAATGATGAGTCCAGATATTGGAGGTATTACAGGAGGTACATCAAATGGTTCGGCTTCTGTAACTGTGATTACAGACAGTATGTCTGGATACACACTAACAATGACAGCAAGCACATCGCCATTTCTTAAGTCTGGTTCAGAGACTATTGCAAATTACACCTCAGCCATATTGGCAGTACCAGATTTTACTTTCGCGCTAGATTCTCAGTCAGATTCAGAATTTGGTTTTACTCCAGAGGGCACAGACATTGCATCAAAATATAAAGATGACGGAGTAAGTACATGTAGTACCGGATCTACTGACACCGCTGACGCATGTTGGTGGGCAATCAAAACTGGTAGAAATGAAACGGTGGCTAGTAGAACATCAAGCAACCATCCCGCTGGTACAGCAACGACTCTTAAGTTTAGAACTATGGTTGGCACGTCTCGTATTCAACCAGAGGGAACATACGTGGGAACTACAACACTAACAGCAGTAGCAAACTAGTTAATAATGAAAAAGTTTATTCAAATTATTTTCTTCACTCTCCTCATTTGTGGAATGTTTTCAATCACACATGCGGCAGAAGATACATTTGAAGTAAACCAAATCATTATAAATACAGATTCTAGTGCACCATCTATTCCTACAGGTCTCACGGCGACAGCAATATCAACTTCACAGATTAATCTTTCTTGGACAGCGTCTACAGACAACGTAGCTGTTACGGGATATCAAGTGTTTAGAGACGGATTGTTCATTGCCACATCTACAGCGAACACATATTCAGATACAGGTCTTACGGTAGAGACTGCATATACGTATACAGTGACTGCGTTTGATGCAGCGATAAATATATCAGCACAATCCGCATCAGCTACTGCTACCACACTTGCGGAGGTGGTAACACCACCAGACACTGATAACGGCGGAAGTAGCGGGTCATTGCTCTTACTTTTGCTCAACCTAAAGGTGGAACCAGCTCTCTTTAGTTCACTTATTAGGTTTGAGACCAATCTGTATGCTCAAGCAATAGTATCTTGGGGACTTACTCCAGATTATGAAATGGGAAGCTTGGCAGAGCAATCACTTTCAACAAATCACTCTATTAGTATAGAAGGTCTGACTCCAGCAACACTCTACTACTTCAAAATAGATCTTACAGATCAATATGGTAGGAAACTTTCACTAAATAATCAGAAGTTCACTACAAAATCTCTTCCAGACACCACTCCACCACAAAACGTTACAAACCTTGATGCTGTAGGAAATGACAAGACAATTGATCTTACTTGGAATAATCCAAAGATTGATTTTGATGAGGTGCGTATCGTGCGTTCAGACAAGTTTTATCCAAAAGATTTGGTGGATGGAAAAATAATCTATGAAGGTAGGGAAGAAAAGTTTGTAGATACAGATGTGGTGTACGGAAAAATGTATTACTACACATTGTTTGCAAAAGATTTTTCTGGCAACTATTCATCTGGAGCGGTAGCAAAAGCACGACTCTATAAAATAGGTGAGCCAAAAGATACTGGAGATTTGTTTGGAGATGTAGCAGAGCTTGCGGGGACACTTGTTCACCCACTCATTCGTGCTCTTACACTTTTAGATTTAGATTTTTTCCAGAATGGAAAAAAACTCTCAGTAAATTCAAACAGTGTGCAGATTCAAGGTGATAGAGAATTAAGGATTTCTCTTGCCTACGACAAAGTACCAGAAATTTTAAAGACTATCGCTATCACAATGCGAGATCCAGATGATAAGACAAAAACTTTCTCGTTTTTACTTCGGGTAAATAAAGATAAGACAGCATACGAGGCTATCATTGCACCTCTTGGTCGTTCAGGAAATTTTGAGTTCGGTGTTGCGATTTTAGATCATAAAAATCAGGGATTAAAAAAATTGGCGGGAGTAATAGTGTCTCTTGTTCCACAGCTTGGCTTACAAACAGATTTTTCTTGGATAGCGTTTGTTGATTGGATTAAAAACAACTTCGCAACACTCATCGTAACCATTCTACTTATCATCGCAATATATTTCGGCTTCAAACTCATTCGCAATCTTAAAAAATAAAAAATGAATTTCATTATTAAAAACACGATAAAAGCAAAATATCTTTTGAAAAAAAGTGTTGTTGTTTTTGTGATGTTTGTAGTAGTGGCTTCACAATTATTTGCCGGTGGTGTGATTTTCAAAAATAAAACAGCGGAGGCTGCGATAAATAAACAAATTAATTATCAAGGAAAGCTCACCACCGCAGCTAATGTTGCTGTATCAGATGGTACATACCATATGAAGTTTTATCTATACAATGTGGCGACAGGTGGTTCGCCTTTGTGGACAGAAGATAGAAGTACTGCTGCTGGAGATAGAATTACTGTTACAAGTGGATTATTTAGTGCAATGCTTGGTAGTTCTACACCACTTACTACAGTTGATTTTAATCAGACACTTTATTTGGGTGTGGAAATAGGAGGAAAAATAGGTTCACCATCATGGGACGGAGAAATGACTCCACGTAAAATTGTGGGCGCTGTGCCAGCAGCTTTTGTGGCTGATACTTTAGACAATATTTCAAGTGAGCAGTTTTTGCGAGCAGATGCAAGTAATGCGACATCTACAGCTACATCATGGCTTTCTTTTGTACAAAATGGTGTTGGAAAAATCGCAGAATTTTTTGGTCCGAGCTCCGCATCAGTATTTTCTGTGTTAAGTGGTGGCAATATTGGTGTGGGTACTACAACTCCATATGCCAAGCTTTCTGTTGTCGGTCAGGTTGTTGCAACCAATTTCTTTGCAACCTCATCAAACGCAACAAATTATTTTATGGGTACGACTACTGTGGGCACAATGTCAGATTCATCAAAACTTACTGTGTCTGCTGGGGATTATCTTGTAGAAATTGGTGATACAGATGATGCTCGTGGCGTCCACTCTGGCGATCAATCTGGAAATACTGGAAGTTTGGCAGATACAGGATCTGGTGCTGGAGTAAATGGAACAGGTTCAGTGTACGGTGTTCTTGGAAGCAATAATTCTGCTAGCGGTTATGCTTTATTTGGACAGCAAAATAATGCATCTGGATACGCACTGTGGGCTTCTGGTGGAAAAAGTTATTTCCAGGGAAATGTAGGCATTGGTACATCATCGCCGTATGCGCCACTATCTGTATTGGGTCAAATAGTGGGTTCATATTTCACAGCAACCACTTCAACAGCTTCTACATTTCCGTATGCAAGCACTACAATGATTAGTGCTACTACAGCTTCTACTACAAACCTTACAATCTCAGGAGTAGCAGGATGTAGTGGATCAAGTGCGTTAAACACAAGTTCATCAGGAGTAGTCTCCTGTGGAGCTATCACCGGTTTTTCTACTTTCTCTTATCCATTTACTCCAGCGACAAACTTTGGTGTAAACACCTCTGCTACATCTACGGCTCTGTGGGCACAGGCTGGTATCATGGCTTCTTCCACTTCATATTTTGTAAATGCTTCCACAACCAATTTGACAGTCGCATCAAACGCATATTTTTCTGGTGGTTTTTGGGACTCTAATGGTTATGTAGGCATTGGCACTACTACACCAGACACTAAGCTCACTGTTTTTGGCGGCATATCAGCAGTTGGTGCTCTCGGCTCCAACCTTGTAACAAACGGAGATTTCACTACTGACCTTACAGGATGGTCTGGCACAAACTGGTCGCAATCATCTGGTGGAGCTTTGCACACCGCAGGTTCTCTGGCTCCACTTTTGAGTTCAACATTTACTTCCACAATAGGGGAAACTTATAGAGTCGATTTTGATATTGTTGGGGCTTCAGCTGGATACGGTAAAATGTATTTTGCCGGTAATTATGGAAAAGACGCTATAGGAAACGGTACTTTTACAGAGTATATTACTGCCGCAACGACAACAGGCTTCATGTTTTATCCTGAGACAGATTTCAACGGAAGAATCGATAACGTATCTATTAGACTTCTTACAACCACAGCAACTTCAACGATAGAGACTCCGATAGAGTTTAGGAAGAAAATTATTGTAGATGACAGAATAGAATTTCCTATGGGTAAGCCTGTTATTATTGGCTACGGTGCACTTCCTAATAATGAAAAAGGTACATACAATATTTCCTCAAGTAACGTTTGTATAGGATACGAAGCTTGTAAAAATGTTAAAACGGGTCAAGTAACAGCGATAGGATATCAGGCAGGAAGAAGTGCAGACTATGATCTGGGCTCTGATTTTGAAGCAAGTCTAACAGCTGTGGGAAAATGGGCAGGTTATGCCAACACTTCTGGGCATGCGTCTTTCTTTGGAAATGCCGCTGGAAGATCAAACACAACGGCAGTGAGTCATTGTTTTGGTGACGAGTCTTGTGCACACGTGACTACTGGCGCGGTATCTGCTTTCGGTTCTTACTCTCTATATGAAAACATTGCTGGATTTTCTGCTGCTTTCGGTAAAAATGCAGGACGTAATGGAACGACAACTATCGGTGCTTCATATTTTGGAGAAGATGCTGGGTACAATAATTTTCAAGGTCTTGTGACTATAATGGGATATCAAGCCGCGTATAATAATACTTACGGAGAACCCACAGTCTTCGGTTATCAGTCAGGTTATCAAAATACAATTGGGCAAATAACTGGTTTTGGTACATACGCTGGTTATAGAAATACTACTGGTAGATTAATCGCTATTGGAAGATATGCTGGTGCTGACGGTACAAATGGCCCAAGAACTGACACCGGAGGTATTTTGATTGGAGACAATGCTACAAGAGGTGTTGGGTTTGCTACACAACTTACAAACTACGTGGGTATCGGTGATGCTGTTTCTGTGGACAAATCAAATCAGGTGGTGCTCGGAAACTCATCAATCGTTGAGACAATCCTACGAGGAAAGGTGGGTATCGGAACATCAACCCCATTCGCCACACTCTCCGTTGTGGGCCAAACAGTCGGAGCATATTTCACAGCAACCACTTCAACAGCTTCTACATTTCCGTATGCAAGCACTACAATGATTAGTGCTACTACAGCTTCTACTACAAACCTTACAATCTCAGGAGTAGCAGGATGTAGTGGATCAAGTGCGTTAAACACAAGTTCATCAGGAGTAGTCTCCTGTGGAGCTATCACCGGTTTTTCTACTTTCTCTTATCCATTTACTCCAGCGACAAACTTTGGTGTAAACACCTCTGCTACATCTAC